>RPPU01000890.1 GCA_003819975.1 Desulfobacteraceae bacterium | reverse complement strand
CTGAATTCCCTGAGAAAATTCATAGGCAGGACATTCGCCTTTTTAAAATGTCCTGCAAGGGGTTTATTGATGCGCCTTGCCTTTTTTATTTCTTCAAAACCTAACTGGACAGCGCTGTACCCTTCTTTTTCCGCAGCCTTCTTCTGAACAACATAGCAAGGCCCTGCCTTTATGACCGTAACCGGCACAATGCTTCCGTCTTCATGAAATATTTGAGTCATTCCAAGTTTCTTTCCAAGAATTCCAAGTCCCATTTTTTACACCTCCGAAAAAACAGATAACTATAGTAAAATCGGAGCCTAAAGTCAAGCTGAAATTTATTCCGATCTCTGATGTGAGTATACTGAGGGGTCGTATGCAAGCTGTTATCAGCCGTTTGCACCTTTTTCAGCGATGCGCATTACCGCGCCGTTATTTCATTTTCATACGGTTTCTAGCGATGGGCAAATCTTTTCTTCTCTACTCTTGTATTCTTTATCTCTTCCAGAGTTTTCTTGATCTGGGTCAGTTCATTTTTTAACGCCTCTTTTTCCTTTAAAGAGTCTTCCAGTTTGTTTTCTATCAACGCGATCCTGATTTTAGGGTCACTTTCGGCAATCTGCGCCCTCAGATGTCTGAAATCGCCAACCTCAGTTTTGAGCGTCATCACTTCGGCCTTGAGCATAATAATCATTACGCCAAGCGCCGCGATCAGAAGAACAAAAACAATCATGCCGGCATGTGAATTTTTTGACGCATGTTCTATCTTATTGACGGTCTTTTTTTCTTTTGTTTCCTTTTTTTTCGTTTCCTTCCTGCTGTTGATATTCGATAACAGCTCTTCGACGCTCACTGCCCGTTCTTCCGATACCATCATGGCCGACCCTCCTGATATATTATTGTTTCATAGCATCTTGTTTTGCAATTACCGGGCCAAACATGTTTGTAAATCCTAAATTCTAATATCGAAATACTAAACAAATACTAAATCTCAAATTATCCCAAATATGTCGTTAGGGATAAAGGCATATAAAGACCTGCTGCCCAAATCTAAAGTTTAGCCGAAACGCTCTTCCGTTCGCTGCCGGGGCACCCACCCGGTGGGTGGGTCGTGCGCGCCTTACCCACTACATGCCCCTCTTGCATTCAATGGGTGAACTCGTCGTTCCTCCTCAAACAGCACCCATTGCCCTTCGGGGCATAACCTCCAGCCGGGTACCCGTGGAGGTACGATCACGGGTGGCCCCCAACGCGTGCTCGAAGTCGCGACTCACGGAAAGCTTTTCCGGCTTAAAACAACAAAGAATGCGCATGATGGGTTTGGGCAACGGATCGAAAAATATAACCCGCAGATACTGGATATTTTGGCAGCCACAGGTCTTGGCCTGTGCGCTCCGGAGGCAAGGAAATTGCTTATAGGTGCCTGTTTTTTTATCAGCCGTCTGATTCGCCTTTATAGACCTCGACACGGTTGCGACCGTTATTTTTGGCCCGGTATAAGGCTTTGTCGGCGTACAGAACGAGCTGGTCAGCCGTTTCTATGCCCGGTGCTGGGGATACTGCCACCCCGAAGCTTATCGTCACGTGGAGCCTGCCGCAGGATGGATGCTCCCACGTTTGTTCCGCCACCTGCGCCCGCATCCGTTCGGCCAGATCTATTGCCCCGCCTACTTCGGTCATGGGCAAAAGGATGATAAACTCCTCTCCGCCGTAGCGTGCGATGATGTCGCCCTCGCG
>RPPU01000889.1 GCA_003819975.1 Desulfobacteraceae bacterium | reverse complement strand
TTATTCTTTCCATGCAGCCCAACTTCAGTACGGATTCCACTATTTACGCCGACCGCCTCCGGCCCTGGTACCTGGAGAACAACAACCCGTTTCGCATGTTAATCGATGGCGCGGGGTTTGTTACCGGAAAGGATTTGCTTTTCGGTTCCGACGGTATGCCGCAAGGCGCCGAAGAGGCATTAAGGGCATCTCTTTTTCCCCCTTTTCCTTTGCAGCGGCTGACCCTGGAGGAATTTACCGCCGGTTACTGTATGCCGGATAAAAGTCATGGTCATATCGAAGTGGAAATGGCTGAGACAGGTTTAAAATCCTTTTCGGTTATAAGCCCTAATCGGTAATTCTAAGACCCGACAATTTATACCTGGGAAGTTTAAACCGGTTAGTAAAGTCTTTGCGGGATTAGCCCCGCTGCTTATTTTTTCTTCCCGAAGAGGGAAAACTTTCCTTTTTTCTTTTCGCCGCTGATTTCTTCCAGCTTTTTCCTGGCTAGGGCGTGATCCGGGTTAATGGATAATACTTTCCGGAAAAAACCTTCGGCCCGGAGGGGTTGGTTTTCCGTCATGAACAAAATCCCCATGGCGGTAAAGGCTTCCACGTTCCAATTTTCCAGGTCGATGGCTTTCTGGAGGTTATCGGCGGCCATGCGCCGCAGGCGGGGTAAATTCATCTGGCACAACCCCTGCAATAAGAAATACGAGGCTTTGCCGGGGTCTAAGCGAATAACTTCATCCATGGAGGAGGCGGCTTCCCAATATTTTTTTTGGGCGTAAAGCGTTTTGGCACGGCGGTATAACAACCGGGCCTTTTCCATCAAGTTATCCTGGAGCGGTTCGAGTCGATCGTTTTCCTTGAACCCCCTGCCGTCATAATCCCTTCTTTTATCCGGGTTACTGAGGGTCTCATAGGCTTTATTGATTTCGGCAAAGACATAGTTGGCTTTTTCTTTGATTTCCGGGTCCGGCGCCATCGTCATCCTATCGGGGTGGTACTTCTTGGCATAACTAAAATAAGTATTCTTGATCTCATTAAGTGTGGCTGTCGATTTCAAAGCAAACAATTCGTAATAATCGATGCGGCTGGTTTTAAATTTTTCATATAAACCGAGAATCTCCTCGATATTTTTATCCAGTTCTTTATCGATGGCGACCTCGACAAAATCGATGATATTCAGGAGGTAGAAGAGGACGATTTTTTTCCAGAAAATATCTTCGGAAACGCTCATTTTAGGAATAATCTGGGCGTTTTGCAGGTTTTGAAATTGGCCTAATTCTTGATAGAAATTAATTTCGTAGTTAGAGAGGAATTCCTTGATGGCGTCAGGAATCCGGGCGATTTTTGGGGACTTATGAAAGTATTTATTCCGGAAATAAGAGGTAGTGCCCAATTTATTGGAGCCTTCAGCGATAATCCCCGGCAACTGGATATTAAATCTTGAATCTTCCGGCACTTCCGGTACTTTATTAACAAAATTCCATTCGCCCGCGGCCAGGGCAAAAGTAGAAGTAGCAATGGTGCGTAATTGATAGATCAGAGCGAAAAAGAGGTCCCGCTGGTTTAAAATATTGTTCTGTACCATTATCCTCCCGATTCGGTCAGTGGATTTTTTTATCAATTCGTTAATATTCAAAAATTGGTCGCGGTTGATTTTCCCGATTTTGAATAAAATCTCTCCCAGTCTCTCTTCGATAACGTCGGTACTGGCAAAAATCAAATTCCCTTCG
>RPPU01000888.1 GCA_003819975.1 Desulfobacteraceae bacterium | reverse complement strand
TTTCCATCAGCCATTTCTCGGGGATTTTCGCACGGCAAAGCTTCATTTTCCGGGCATTTTCCATCTTCAGTTTGTATTCTTCCTCGATAATGTGTCTGAGCAGACGGACATGGGAGAGATCTTCATTTTTCGCCTTCTCAAGAAACAGGTCAAAATTGGATAGAAGTCCCGAAAGTCTTAAATATTTAAGCATCTTCATCAGTTCCTGATCCATTTTCATCCTCCCCGATGTGGGTGTAAATGCTTAGATCCACATCATCGGTGAACCGGCCTTCCTGAAAGGCCGGCCGGTTGATAAATTCCGCATCGATATAGGCCCTGGGCGCTTGATAATTGTCTTCCTTCATTTGCAGCACGGCAATGCGATAGATCGTATCCGGATCGGTAATGCGATATGAAAGCGCCCGCGCCACGGCTTTCTCGAACAAGCCGGCGGACATTTTTTGGGACAACCGGTACAACTGGCGAATAAAATTGTGTTTTTGTTTTACCGCCTTGAGCGCAAAATTCAAATAGGCATCGAGTGATCCTGAAAACCCCCGCAGGATTTTTTCTTCATTGTCCGTTGGATTCTTACGATCTTTTGGCTCGTGTCTGGGGTGTGGCCGGTCGGGCGGAAAAAACTTCTGATTTTTCACCTCGAAGGAGGCAAGCGGGTACTCGATGAGCATCTCTCGTTGATGGTAAATCCTGATACGATCCGGGTACTGCAACACCTTCACCTCGTGGCGCTTCAACCCCGGCACCCAGTAAAAATTGCCGTCAAACGATATATACCCGTACTGATCGATTCCTCTTTGATGCTCAAGGTACGGCGGTGAGACAATGGGGGGAAGTTTTTTTAGATACGCCTGTTCGTATTCAAAGGCTTGGGCCGGAATCAAACCGCTTTTACCCACCGGCCGATTGAAGGATTTGACCGTGGCCCAGTAAAGCGCCTGCCGGTTCAAGTCCTGTAAATCATTGAATTCGCGGCCGGGGAAAAAATTGGTTGTCGTGGTGAAAAATCCTCTTTCATTACCGGCTTTCCGGTTGGCATGGCCTTTTTCATGACAGACAAATTCAAATCCATAACTCTTGGCAAACTCGAGCATCTCAGGTACGATCACGGCATTGCTGCCGGTACCGGAGAGGCGCGCCAGATTGGTATTGTCGATAATGCAAACCGGGGCTGAATACCCCCAGTGCACAAGCGCTTCATGGAAAAAGCATTTCATGATGAACCGGTTGAAATAGCGGTAAAATTTCAGATAGCGCACCTTGGAATAGCGAAAATAAATGAGACTCCCGATGAGCTTGACGGGCTTTATCCCCAAACGCAGCTTGTAACCCGAGGTATCATGCTGCATTTCCGCACCTGGCAACTCCTTTCCCTCTTCACAGCGTTGATTCACCGGCTTTCCAAGCTCAAGCTCCCTGATTTTTTCGGTTAGGGTAGAATATCCGATTTTCAGATGGTGCTCCTCTGTCAGTTTTTCATGTATCCGCTGAACGTATCCGTCACATTCTCCATACAACCGGTTTAAAAGCTCCGGTGCAATCACAATCGTATCGGCTCGTTGGGTATTCGGGAGCTCACCTTTTTGCAAAATGATGGTGTGCACCGTTTTTTTATCCACCTGCAAGCTGCGGGCGATTTGTTTAATCGCCATGCCCTGCGAATAAAGATAAAAGATGGCCTTACGCTTTTCCGGTTCGATCATGAAATTGCCTCACCGCATG
>RPPU01000887.1 GCA_003819975.1 Desulfobacteraceae bacterium | reverse complement strand
CGTAATAACCACCTTGGTGCCGCGTGCGGCTTGCGCGATGATTTGGCCGGGTTTGCCGCGCAATTCTTTGGCCGATATTTCCATTGTTTTTCCTCCAGTCATATCCAAGTGTACACTTATAGTATACACTAAGATAAGCGCATGTCAATTGAATTTGGAAGACCTTGTAAGGCAATATAGACTGGGCCCTTCGTTTACCGCTAAAAAGGTTCAGAGTTCACGGTTGGAAAACAATAATTCCATAAAGAGGGCACGGTTGTCTAAAAGAAAAGTATTTTCCGGACCCATTTTCGAATCTTAACATATTGATATATTGGTATTTTTCGGTCGCAACAATCGGAAGAAGCCACTTGGGGGCAGAAATTTCTCACCCCTACAGAGAAAGATCTGAAGCCCGTCCTATGGTGGGCGGGTTTGAAACCCGCCCCTACGGGGGAAGGGCACACGAAAGGGTTGCCCCAACATCATCGTGCATCTTTGTGAGAATTTTGTATCGATATTTATTCATCCGGATGGTTATGGCCGATCCAATTGTTTTCTGCATTCCGGCTTCCGCCGGAATGACGGTCTCTGCGCCCTTTTAGAAAAATGGATGAGTCCTTGGCAATTTTTTTCCTTTATGTTAAAACCCTAACTACATGATGAAATTTTACTTTTTCATCCTTTATACTTCAGCCTTCATCCTTTCTTTAATAAGGAGTTCCTTTTGGACTACCAACTTTACGCAACTTGTCCGGATGAACTGACCGGGCTTTTGGCCAAAGAAATCACGGCCCTGGGCGGAACCGATGTGCATACGGCCTATCGTGTGGTTTACTTTTCCGGGTCCCAAGAGCTTTTTTATAAAGCGCATTTGCACCTGCGCCTGGCCAGCCGCATCGGCCGGATTCTGAAAGAGATCCCGGCCCAATCGCCGACCATCATCTTCGACAAGGCCAAAAAAATCCGTTTTGACCAGCTCTTCCCGCCCAAACTCCCGATCAGTATCAATGTGGTCGCCTCCAACGACCAAGCCAAAATCGAGAATCACTTGATCGGCAGCAAATTGCGCGAGGCCATTAATGATTGCTTTCAACATCATTTGAAAACCGCTCCCAACCAAAGCTCCCGCGATGCCGTCATCGGCGTTAACGGTTATTATCACAACAAACGCCTCATGGTCAGCCTGGATACTTCTTTTGAAAGCCTGCATAAGCGCGGCTTCCGCATTGAAGGCCACCCGGCGCCGCTCAAGGAAACCCTGGCCGCGGCCTTGCTCGCGGTTTGCGAATATGACGGGTCTATTCCCTTTTTCGATCCCATGGCCGGCAGCGGTACTATTGCAATTGAAGCCGCCATGATCGCGATCAGCCGGCCGCCTCTGATGCTCCGCAAAAATGGCGGATTCGGTTTTGAATATCTGCACGATTTTGACCCCCAGCTTTGGCAGATGATCCGGGATCAGGCTAGGGCCGCCGAACACCCCGCCCAAGTCGAAATCTATGCTTCCGATATCGAGCCCGAGTTTATCAAGCTTGCCCGCAAAACCGCGGCCAATGCCCAACTCGAAAACATGATCCGCTTTGAAGCCAAAGATTTTTTCAAAACCGAGAAACCAGCCGAACGCGGTCTCCTGATCGCCAATATCCCTTACGGCGTTAGGCTGGGCGACAAAGAAGTCAGCCCTGAATTTTTGCGCGCGCTTGGCGATCACCTCAAAAATCATTTCAAAGGCTGGCGCTGCGGTATCCT
>RPPU01000886.1 GCA_003819975.1 Desulfobacteraceae bacterium | reverse complement strand
GAGATCGTGCAGGCCGCCATTCAGGAAGATGTGGACATGATCGGACTTTCCAGTCTGGCCGGCGCCCACGGCTATCTTTTTCCGCGCGTCGTGGAACTGCTTAAAGAGAACAACGCGGCCGATATCGCGGTCTGCGGCGGCGGAATCGTCCCGGAAGAGGATATTCCGCGCATGAAAGAGCAGGGCATCCGGGCTATCTTTACGCCGGGTACGCCGTTGACCGAAATTGTGCAATGGGTGGAAGCCAATATTCAACCGCGCAAGGCTTGATTTTTTTTGATCCCGAAAAACCCGGGATCAAAAAAAATGTCGTTCCGGCAAAAAACGCCGGAACAAAACCCATCAGGGATCCGGTGGAGTTTAAAGAAAACGAATTATCGATTTTTGTCTTCAAGCCTTCATGTCGCGGCAGGTTTTGATATGATTTTTAACGAATGTCATAAACATCGAAAGAATGAGAATGCAACAGAAAAATTCAAGAGAGGCGTGTTATTCCGATCAGGAGATCGACCGGATTGTGGAAAAAGTGGTCGCAGGCGATGTGCGCACGGTCGCGCGCTTGATCCGGGATATCGATGACCGCGTGCCGGAGGTCCGGTCTATTCTTAAAAAACTCCACCCGCATACGGGCCGGGCTTATGTAATCGGCATCACCGGTGCGCCTGGGGTGGGCAAGAGCACTTTGGTGGACCAAATGGTGGCTTACTTGCGCAAGCAAAATAAGACCGTCGGCGTCCTGGCCGTGGACCCGACCAGCCCGTTCAGCGGCGGCGCCATCCTGGGTGACCGCATTCGCATGCAGCGCCATAGCCTGGATAAAGGGGTTTATATTCGTTCGCTCGCGACCCGCGGCCATTTCGGCGGTTTGACCCAATCCACGCGCAGCGCCATTGACGTGCTGGATGCCATGGGCAAAGACATTATCCTGGTTGAAACCGTGGGCGTGGGCCAGGACGAAGTGGATGTGGTCAAGAGCGCCCAGACCACGGTTATTGTGGTCATTCCGGGCATGGGCGACGATATTCAGGCGATCAAAGCCGGGATTCTGGAGGTCGGGGATATCTTTGTCATCAACAAGGCCGACCGTGACGGGGTGGACAAGACCGCCACCGATCTGCGCAACATGATCGACATGGATCAGAAGAAATATTCCGAAGGTCAATGGAAACCGCCTATTTTACAAGTCCAGGCGGTTTTCAACAAAGGCGTGCCCGAACTGCTGGAAGAAATCGAAAAACACGGTCGTTATGTAAAACAAGCGGAACACGCGCAGGGACCGTCGCGTAAGAAAGAAAGAGTCCGGGAAGAGTTGGCCGAGTTGATCAAGAACCGCATTATTCAGGATGTTTTCGATCATCTGATCGAGAGCGGTGCCTTTGCGGGTATGGTCGATGCGATCGTGGAGGGGAAAACCGATCCCTATACGGCTTGCGATGAGATCGTCCTGAGTAAGACAGATGAACCGGAATTGAAGTAGCAACGTAATAATTTTTTATGACTTTTAATAAATGAGATCATAGACGTTGTTTGGGAATATCGAATATCGAACTCTGAATATTGAATATCGAAGTAAAAGGCGAAGTCATATGGGCGGTTATCTTTATCCTTTATTATTCGATATTCGGTGTTCGATATTCGATATTTAGGTTGTTAACTAGAATGCATGCGGTAATTTGGAATTTCTCGACAATAAATTGTCGATGCTTGAGATGTAATTTCCTAAACTGGATTAG
>RPPU01000885.1 GCA_003819975.1 Desulfobacteraceae bacterium | reverse complement strand
TTTTTTCAAAAATCATAAAAAAAAGCTTTACATTTAAAATTTGATCTGTATAATTATACAAAAATTATGAATGATAATACAAAAAAAGAACGGCTCAGGCTATTAAAAAAGATCATCAAGGAGAATGAGATCTCCGATCAAATTCAATTGCTGGATGAATTGAAACGCAAAGGGATCGATACGACCCAGGCCACGATTTCCCGCGATTTACAGGAACTGAAGATCGCCAAGATCAGGGTCAAACCCGGGCTTTATAAATATCAGGTTCTGGAAAAGGCCCAGGAAGGCGACCTTTGGAACCAGTTGGCCATTTTATTTGAAAACTTTGTTTATGAAATGAAGTCAACCGGCAATCTGCTGATTATCAAAACCTCTCCGGGCAATGCCAACAGCGTGGCGGTGGTTTGCGATCGCCTCGGTTTGCCGCAAATCATGGGCACCATTGCCGGCGACGATACGATTCTGATGATCATCGATCGGGAGGAAAACCGCGTCGCCCTCGAAAAGCGGTTCAATGCCATTCTCGAAAAGATCTCTTAAATAGCAGCCGGGAATTTAAAAACCATGCAGACCTCCTTGACTCAAAGGGGCGGGAAAGGATAAACCTCCCTGCCCTTTTTCCAAATAAGGAGGCTTAAAAAAAACTTAAGCGTGAAAGGAATCGATCGTGAAAAAGGAAAAAGTGATTTTGGCTTATAGCGGCGGTCTGGATACATCGGTTATTCTGAAATGGATCATGAATAAAGGTTATGATGTCATCTGTTTTGTGGGTGATGTGGGCCAGGAAGAGGATTTTGAAGCGGTCAAAAAAAAGGCCCTCCAAACCGGCGCCTCCAAGGTATATGTCGAAGACTTGCGCGAAGAACTTGTGACCGATTTTATTTTTCCGGCCTTGCGGGCCAACGCGGTCTATGAAGGCAATTATCTGTTGGGCACTTCCATTGCCCGGCCCTTGTTGGCGAAAAAACAAATTGAAATCGCATCTCTCGAAAACACCCATATCGTGGCGCATGGCGCCACGGGCAAAGGCAATGATCAGGTCCGGTTTGAATTGACCTATTACGCCCTGGACCCCCATGCCGTAGTCATCTCGCCCTGGAAGAATCAGGAATTCCTAAGCGAATTCAAGGGACGCACCGATATGATCAACTATGCCCAAAAATGGGGCATAAACGTGAAAGCCTCTGCGGAAAAAACCTACAGTGAAGACGATAACCTGCTGCATATCAGCCATGAAGCCGGGGTGTTGGAAGAGCCGGCTTATCGCCCGCCCGAACATGTTTTTTCCAAAAGCGTTTCACCCCAACAAGCGCCCGACCAGGAGACTGTTATTGAAATTCATTTTAAGAACGGTAACCCGGTCAAGGTCGTAAACTGCAGCGACGGGACCGTCAAGGAAAAACCGCTGGAACTCTTTATTTATTTAAATGAATTAGGCAGCAAAAACGGAATCGGCCGGGTCGATATGGTGGAGAACCGCTTTATCGGCATTAAATCCAGAGGCGTTTATGAAACCCCGGGCGGAACCATTTTATGGAAAGCGCATCGCGACATCGAAGGCCTTGCCATGGACAAAGAGGTCATGCATTTGCGGGACGCTTTGATACCCAAATTCTCCGAATTGATCTACAATGGGTTCTGGTATTCGCCGGAAACCGATTTTTTAATGGCCGCTTTCAATAAAAGCCAGGAAGCCATTGACGGCAAGGTCATTGTTGCCTTATATAAAGGCAATG
>RPPU01000884.1 GCA_003819975.1 Desulfobacteraceae bacterium | reverse complement strand
TATGCAGCCGAAACGGTATATTGTCTGGTCAAAGGACAGGATTGACCTCCGGGATCCCTTCCAGAAAAAATGGTACTACCGGCAGGTTCTGATGAATGGGAGAGCAGCGGATGTGGCTGCAATCGATTGGGATGAAATAAAAGAATACCTTCCCGGCTTAAATCTTCCAGCCCATATCAATCGCGTCTGGGTATCTTATTTTAATGCTCAAGTCTAAAAACGTTTTAACAGCTTTTCAAAAGAAAGTATTAATTTTCTTTTCCCAAATAAAGGATTCAACTCATTTTATGCTGACCGGGGGTTCCGCGTTGGCTGAATTTTATTTAGGACATCGTAAGTCCTTTGATCTGGATATGTTTACCTCCGAAAAGGAACTGATTCTTCCTTTTTCTCGAATCCTGGAAGAGGAGATGAAGAAACATTTTCCTGTTACCGTTACCCGGCGCTTTGAAACGTTTGTAGAATATGAAATCGGCACGGAGATTGAAAAGATAAAACTCCAGCTAGCCTATGAATCGCCTTTTCATCTTGAATCACCGATTGTGTGCTCATTGGGTGTCAAAATAAATAATTATAAAGATTTAACCACCGATAAATTCCTGGCTTTTTTCCAAAGAGCGGAACCCAGGGATGCCATCGATTTATTTTTCATTTTGAAACAAGAGGATTTTGGGAACCTGGCTCAACAGGCTGCTCAAAAGGATCCGGGTTTTGATCTTTATTGGATGGCCGTTGCGCTGTCAAGAGTGAATGAATTCCCGGATGATATCGACAGATGGCCTGTTGAAATGCTCCTTAAAGTAAATGTCGAGGCCTTAAAGAAGTTATTTTCCGATTTGTCTACTAAGATAATGGATGATATAAGAAGATTAAAGAAATAAAAAAAGGGCACCCCGGCCGGCAGCAGCGGGCCGCGTCCGTTTTTGCGTTTTTGCGTCTCAGCGACTCCGCATCTCCGCGTCTCCGCGTGAACCTTTTCCCTCCGAACCCCGTCCGCTTGACAATATTTCTCGCCAATGGTATAAAGAATCTTATTTCAAGAGGGAAAGCATGACCTGTACTTACAAAGTAACCGTTAAAGCGCTGGAAAAAGAGAACCTGTACCGCGTCACCTGGCTTAATCGCGACACGAACGCAGAGGATTATTTCGAGACAGCGGCGGCGGAGATGGCGTTGGAAGAGGTAACCACCCTGTGGCATCTGCCGGAGCACCGTTTAGCATTGGGAGCAAGTTGTTTCGTTTTTTAGATGGCGATGCGCGGCATTTGCAAGGCGCTTTGGCGCGAGCGCGGGCCCTGGGCCTGCCCTTAACCCTGCAATTGTGCGCCGAAGACCGTACCGCGGATTGGCCTTTCGAGCTCCTGGCCCGGGATAATACCTTTTTACTGGCGCAAGACGCCACCCCGCTGCACCTGGTGCGCTGCGTTCCCGGTTGGGGTGCCGATAAAACCGTTCCTCCCCAAAACCGCCCGTTAAAATTGCTCTTCATGGCCTGTGCGCCGCTGGATACCCCACCGGAACTGGCGTTTGATAAAGAAGAAGAGGCCATTTTCCAGGCCACGGACAACCTGGCCGTGGATATGGAAGTAGAAGATACCGGGTCCCTGGAAGGTTTGCGGGCGCAATTGCTAAAGGGAGCCTACGATGTAGTGCATCTTTCCGGTCATGCGAACCTCGATCGGCATGGCCAGGCGTATTTTGTCATGGAAGATGAAACCGGGGCGGCGAGACCGGTATCCCCCGCC
>RPPU01000883.1 GCA_003819975.1 Desulfobacteraceae bacterium | reverse complement strand
CTGCCCGGGCTGGAGTTCACCGTCGAGCCCCGCGGCAAAGACGTGCTGCGCGTCACCGCGCCCAACCACCGCCTCGATATCGGCCTGCTGCCCGACTCGGAGCACCAGGATATCGCCGAGCTGGTTGCCCGGCTTTACCATTTCAATGCCCTTTTTGAGGCTGTGCCTGGCTACCCGGACAATTTTGCGGGCATCCGGACCGGGCGTGCCCACAAAAAAGGTTTTACTGACATCACCGTAATAGCCGTTTAAAATGGTGGTCACGTCCACATTCACGATATCCCCATTTTTAAGGATCCGTTCGCCGGGTATGCCGTGACAGATGACCTCATTAACCGATATGCAAACGCTTTTGGGAAAACCGCGATAATTCAGGGGCGCGGGAACGGCCTGGTTTTGAATAGTGAAATCATGCACCAAGGTGTTCAAATCATCGGTCTTGACGCCCGGTTTGATATGTTGTCCAGCCAAATCCAGGGCGGCAACAGCCAAACGGCCGGCCGCGCGAATCCCTTCAATATCTTGGGGACCCTTGAGCCGGATATTAAATTTTCGGAAATAAAGGTCTTTTAATTGTTCATTCAGCACGGGATCGCGCCCCAGACAGCATTTTTTGTATTTTAATCCGCTGCCGCAGGGGCAGGGGGCATTACGGCTTGGTTTGTTCAGCTCTTTTAGCAGCAAAATCGGTCCTAAGAAATTAATAAGATGTTCCTAAATATCAAATAGCGCTTGTTAAGGCAATCAGAAAAGGTGGCAGGCGACCAAATGTCCGTCTCGGGTTGCCGGGCCCAATTTCGGTTCTATCCGGTCACAGGGTTCGATTCGCGCCGGACAACGCGGATGAAAAGGGCAGCCCGGCGGGATATGGGCCGGGTCCGGGATTTCGCCCATGACGATCTGTTTATCCCGATCTCTGAGCAAAGGATCGCGGACCGGGATACTGTTGATCAAAATTTTCAAATAGGGATGCAGACCGTTCTGGAAAAGCGTTTGACCTGAAATCATCTCGACGATTTTACCTAAATACATGACCACGACCGTGTCGCAGAATTCCGCAACGGTCTTCAAATCATGGGAAATGAGCAGGATGGTCAGATCGTACTTCTCTTTTAATTCTTTTAAAAGCGCCAGGGTCTTGACTTGCAAAGCCAGGTCCAGAGCCGAGACCGGCTCATCCGCGATCAAAAGCTTGGGGCGCACGATCAGGGCGCGCGCAATGGCAATGCGCTGACGCTGGCCGCCGCTGAACTCATGCGGGTATTTTTCAAGGCTCTCCGCGCTCAAGCCCACATCGGCGAGCATTTGCAGAACCCGCGGGATCACGGTTGCTTTGTCTAGGCCGCGGATACGCAGCATTTCGCCGATAATGTGTTTCACCTTTAAGCGGGGGTTGAGCGATGAATAGGGATCTTGGAAAATAATCTGGACTTGCTGAAAATAATCGCGTTTGGCTTTGCCTTTTAAGGCCGCCAGGGTCTTACCTTCAAAAGAGATGGTTCCGGAATCGGGTTCCATCAATTTGATAATCAATTTGGCCAAGGTCGATTTGCCGCAACCGCTTTCACCGACCAACCCGGTAACTTTTCCGTGCCGGAGAGTTAGGTCAATGCCGTTGAGAACATTGATACGGTCGATTTCGCGTTTGAACACGCCGCCCCGGATGGGGAAATGTTTTTTGACGCCGGTCAGGGTGATCATATCTGTAGAGGGCATTGTTATGAATCCTTTAAGAGAATACAGAATCCAGAAGACAGTAGT
>RPPU01000882.1 GCA_003819975.1 Desulfobacteraceae bacterium | reverse complement strand
ACGCTTTTGGAAGAAACGGCATAAGCGCCTTTTTCTCCGTCGGTGATGATTGAATCAGCGGCAAGGCGACGCATTGATTTGATGATACCCCTAAGATCGGCGGTTTTTTTATTCGTGAGCAAAGCGGCCTCATCGCGGTTCAATGAAACAAGGTCAATGCGTTTTAAGAAAGGGGCCAGAACCGAGACCCCGCGTGTTAGCTCGTTCAGCCCGGGGTTCCAATACACTTTTGCTCCGAGGCGACGAGCATGGACAATGATGCGGTCAAAGAGCGCCAGATCGCCGCCTAAACTGGAGACATGGAAAAGCTTGGCTTTGAGTTTTTGCCATGGAATCCTTGCGGCATCGATCTCAGAAGAAACGCCGCGATAGGTGAGGATGGTTCGTTCGGCGTTGCCGGAAAGAATGATCGATGAATATCCGGTTGTTCCGCGGCTGTCGTGCTGAACAAATTCGGTCGCAACGCGTTCTTTTTTAAGGGCCTTAATAATGTCCTCGCCCGGGGAGTCGGCGCCGATCTTGGTCACGACGGCCGTGCGCATTTTTGCCATGCGCGAGAACGTAACGGCATTATTGGTGCCGCCGCCGCCGGTTTCCAAGATTATTTCCTCAACGTTCAATTTTGCGCCAAAAACAAAACACGCTTCCACTAATCCGTGTTCACGATGCAGTTCCATCGCCTTTGAACGCAAAAAAACATCGCGCGTGGCCGAACCGAATGTTATGACATCAAACATAGTCGTATGAACAATGGACCATGAACCATGGACAAACAAAGCTTTGCAGAAATTTCGATGGGATTGTTCATTGTTTATTGTTCATGGTTCATTTTAGGCTTTACCGTTTGCCCCGAAGAGCTTGATGAATTCCATCGCCTTTTTTTTCACCGCTTCGGTCGCGGGGGCGGTCAGTTTATAGGGGATGACCTCATCGGGATTTTTTTTCATTGTTTCGCGCAAGGTTTTGGTGTAGGCAACGCGCAGCTCGGTGGAAATGTGGATGTTGGCAATACCCGCGCGGATGGCTTTTTTAAAGGCCGCATCGCCGCTTCCCGAACCGCCGTGCAAAACAAGTGCAACATTGCTCCTTAATTTAGCGCGCAGATCCTTAATGCGCGCAAAGTCCAGGTTTTTTTTGGTTTTTGAGATTCCGTGATAATTGCCAACGGCCGGCGCCAGACGGTCGATCCCTGTTTTGTGGACAAATTCGAGCGCTTGTTCGGGCGAGGTAAACGTCGCCGGATCAATCTTTACTTCACTTTTTAAAACAGTTGATGAATCGGTTGCCAAAGCGCCCAGTTCACCCTCAATGCTTATTTTGCGTTTTTGTTTTCGCGCATAGCGTACAACCTCGGCGACGCCCTTGGTGTTTTCGGCAAAGGAGAGTTTGGATAGATCGATATGGACTGAGGAGTAGCCGGCCTCGATCGCGGCTTTGGCGGAAGCCACATTTTTGGTGTGATCGGCGTTCAGAAAAAGCGGGACGCAAAATTTTTCCTCGTAAGCGGCAACTAAAGCGGCGGCGCCTTCGGGAGTGAATAGCGCACGTTCGCCTTCGGAGGTGCCGATCATGACCGGCGCACGGAGCTCAGCGGCGGCGTTCGCCACGGCTCGCAATTGCTCCAGATTGCAGACATTGAAATGCGGGATAGCCCATTTGTCGGCAGTGGCCTTTTTAAGATAAACAGACAAGTCGTAAGACATAGATCATTTGTGGATCTTTCCATTCGCGATCATCTTCGGTTTGATGCGAGCGTATTGTTT
>RPPU01000881.1 GCA_003819975.1 Desulfobacteraceae bacterium | reverse complement strand
GAGCTGGCTGCCCCGCGACCTGGCCCTGAAAGTGGCTCAGGAAAACCCAAAAGCGGTTTTTAAGCTTAAATAAATTTCATCAGATCGGGATTTGCCTATTTAAACGTTTATGAGCGTCCATGGGCGTTTTCATCTGTTCGATTTTTTTCGCTTGTACCGCTCTACGGCTTGTTTTATACTTCGATTTATATTTTTCTGCTGGTCATGTTCTGCGATATTTTGCTGTTCTTTATCATAAACCGAACTCTGGTAGCCCTAAGCCTTCTGAGCGGGATCATCATGGTCCTTTTAAACATCTTTTGGTATGCGCTTATTTTATGGATCTACCCGAACGCTATTGCGGATATCTGGTACCTGCAAAATCTCACCGGGTTTTCCCTTTGGGGCGTGCCCATGGAAGAACACCTCTATATCTTTCTATTGGGCTGCCTCGGCTCCCTGACCTATAAAATCATCACCGGAACAAAAAACCGGCAGCAGTCCCTGCCGGCCCCTAATCCGACCGGCATTCGCTTCAGAACCCTCTTGCTACCCGCGCTCCTGCTATTGCTTACGATCGCTTTCATTGCTATTTTCGGTGAAAAAGGGCGGCTGATTCGCGAGAAAAGCTTTCGTTCCGCGAATGGAAGCATAAGACAAGCCGGACTATTAGCCAAACAACCCGATCGGCCTCCTCCATCTTCATAATCCGGGATCAAATTTCGGGAATAATGCCCATTTCCTCTCTGACCTCAAGGGGGTAATGGTGACTTGATATTTGTCGATTCCTGTAGACATCTTGCAAAGCTACCCCATCGATTCAAGCGGATCGAGCAGGAAACGCCAGGCTGGAACCACTTCAATGGTTCCATTTTCGATCTCAATGACTTCATCCTCTATTCGAGTCACGATCGTTCCGGATTTTAAGCCCAATTCGGTCATGGCCTCACTAAGGGCCGTTGTTTCCCTTTTCCGTGTACGCGGTTCGACCAAGGACTCGCATGCCTGCACCAGCCTGCGCTCGCCCGCACGCAACAAGACGATAAAGTCGACTTCCCGGCCGGTCTTAGTCTTGTAATTAAAATTCTCCGGGTAATAACGCCGAAGCGCCGTGAACACCAAATTTTCCAGAAGATGCCCGGCGTTGACCAAGATCCCCGATGCCGTCGCAGCGACCAAGGCATGATCGATACAGTAAATTTTCTTGGGATTGGCATTGCTGCGGGTGAGCGATGCGTCGAACATGCGCACGGTAAATAAAAAATAGGCATCCTCGAACCATTCCAGATAATCCGCTACCGTCGCTTTAGGAACCTTGTGGCCCAGCGACCTGAGATATCCCGTGAGATTATTGACGGAATAGTGCGCGGCTGCATTGTCCACAAGCCAATACGCCAAATCGGTCACCGCCTTCGGATGAGAAACATCATGGCGCTCAATCAGATCCCGAAATAGGATGGTGTAAAAATATTCCTGAAGAATTTTTATCCGTAACAGCCGGTTTAGACCGACGACTTCGGGAAAGCCGCCGCTCTCCCAGTATTCCTCAAAAGCTTTTTGCGTCAGCAGCCTTTTCTTTGTCGATCTTGCGTCTTCGCTTTCAATTCCCTTATAATCCAGAAATTCACGGAAGGAGAACGGAAACAGCTCCCAGGACAGGGCCCGGCCACGCATCTGCGTGGCGATCTCCTTCGAAAGCATATGAGCCGATGAACCCGTCAGATAGATCTCGCATTTTTCCGTGCGCATCAAGCGATCGACAAAGGGCTCCCAATCGGGCGCCGTC
>RPPU01000880.1 GCA_003819975.1 Desulfobacteraceae bacterium | reverse complement strand
GGGTATTTATCTAAGCAAACGCGCCGATTATGTGAAGTTGTATTTGGCTTTGTGGCTGGTCGCTTTTGCAGGACTGTGGGTGAAATCTTTTCATGAATTCAGCGTCCCGTTCCGGGTCGCGACCGTTTCCTATTTCCTGGTTTTCCTGGTGCCTGTGCTCGGCCTCTATTTCATTCTGGCGCCGCTTCTAAAAAACCAGGCTATCACTTCTGAAAAAAACAAATGGCTGGCGTTCGTTCCGGTCCTGTTGCTGGTCCTGCATTGGCTGGTCCAGCAGCTTGCGGGGATCTTCACCCCGGGCGGCCGCCTGGTCTATTTTTCATTCAATATCCTGGTCGATCCGCATTTCGCACTCTTCCTGTTTATAGGCTTTGCGCTTTACTTGCTGGCGGCCCAGGCGCAGAGTATGGACGCAGTATTCGTCGGCCTCAAAAACACGGTGCGCCTGTTCATTGCTTTCGCCTTCCTGGCTTTGGGGCTGATCAGTTTGGCGCAGATCATTCAGGTCATTTCAGCCCTGTTCAGGATCGGCGCGGATAGCGGTGCCTGGATCAATTATACGCGATTAGCTGTGTCTTCCACCGGAGGGCTGATTACGGCTTTGGTACTCAGCCTGATCTTGCTGCTGGTCCCGCTTTGCGGTTGGGTACGGCTGCAAAACCTGTTGAGCCAAGACACGGCCAAATGGAACAAGTTACTCAAACTGCCCATGCGCTGGCTGGGCGCTCTGCCCCTGATCCTCATCGGCTTGGCCGTTTTGATCCAACGCGAAACCTTCTTGCAGTCCTGGTTCCTTGTCACGGCTTTTTTTTCGTTTGTTGCCATCCTGATCGAGTTCCTGGCTGCCGGCAAAAACCCGGCCGCCATCGGCATCGTGAAGATAGCGGAATCGTTCTTTCTCTATCCTTATCGCTATTTCCGCAAGCTGATCGCCTATGCCAAGAAAGACCTGGAAATCACCGGGAACGAAAACGCGGGCATCGAATATTTTTGTTTCTACATCAAAGGTTTCATCTGTATCGGCATCCTGGCTTTCTGGACGATTTTGGCCCTTCATCCCATGCTGAAATATTTCGGGCTTAACTTCTGGACCCTGCCCATGCCGCCGCGTTTCCAATGGTTCGGATTTGCACATTTTCACGGTCTGCTTCTCTACCCATTGGTCTATTTCATTTGCGTGCCCCTCTATGCTCTGTTCGTCACGATTTTCTATGAAGTGGTGGTCACGCTGCTGCAGATTTTGGTCAAGATCAACCAGTTTTTCAGCAAGGTGCTGGAGAAGTAAAATAAGAAGTAGTCAGAAAACGGAAGACAGAATTCAGACTGGATTCTTAAGATTTGTAAGATTGGAAGATTCGTAAGATTGGTAAGATTGAAAGATTCGGAAAATTCATTCTTAATCTGAAAAATCTGCAATCCGGAATCAGAAACGGCGATATTCTTAAGTTGTTCAATTGCCGGAAAGGAAAGCTTGATCGGGTGATCCCCGGTAAATTTGTTCTCCGCGTAAGTGCCTGATTTTACGTTAGAGCCGGGAAATTGAAACCTCGATTTTTTAGCGTTTTGCGGCAGAACAAATTTATGGTGGGGCGGTCTTGTGATGCCATTGGTATTTTATCCGCGCCCTTGGCGGCCGAAGAAAAGGATGTCGGCATGAAAAAAGCGTTCGGTTTGGCAATGTTCTTGTTTTTATTGTCCGCAGGCGCGGCATGCGCGCAAAGCAAAAGTGTGCCCGATTTCTGGAAATTTTCGTTCGACGAAAAGGTT
>RPPU01000879.1 GCA_003819975.1 Desulfobacteraceae bacterium | reverse complement strand
GAGTTTGGATTCCAGGCAGTCGGTGTAATGATGGATATGGGCGTCAAAAAAATGCTCGTTCACGGCGCCGTTGAGCAAGGTCGCGAAGGTGTTCTCAAACTTTTTGTGATTCTCCCAATAAGTGCTCATCGCGAGCTTACGGACGGCCGGGTTCTTGTCCCCCCGGTAAAGGGCATAATTGGCATAATTGAGGGTGATTTTTTTCCCATCGGGTAAGGTGATTTCCGGCTGAGGGAGTTCAACATTATTAAGAATGCCGGAGACATCCTTGGGAGTGTTGGAAAACAAACCCGAATAAGAGTATATTTTTTCCTCCTCCACCGGGAGGATATGCGTTTTCTCTCTTAATGTTTTTTCAATTTGGAAGGAGTAAGGTTTCAAGCCGGGTTCTTTTTGAACATATTGTTCGAAAGCTTCCTGGCCCAATTTGAGAACATCGGCATCCATGAAGGCCAGTTTGACATCCAATTGTACATTTAGGTTCTGGGCTTTTCCTTTCATTTGTTGAAACAGGGGATTACCCAGATCGCTGTCGCCTTGAAGTTCGGCATATATGATTAGCTTCGACATTTCCCGGAATATTGTGCTGACATGGTCCAACAGGGCCAACATGCTTTTAGGGGAACCTGTCCAGCCGGAGGACATGGTTTCCAATTGCCCCATCATTTCCGTGACTTGCGTATTCGCTTTTTCCCACTCTGCGAGGGTGGGATAGATATCTTCCACCCGCCAGGTATATTCCGGCGGTATGTCTTTCCGTCCCGTCAAAGAGTAATCCGGGATTTCGGCGCCGGTCTCATTTTCCGCGCTAAACAATGTTAGCGGGGATATGGATATTGCCATGGCGATGATCATGATAAGATATAAGAAATGTTTTAATTTCATGTCGAGTCCTCCTTTTAGTCATTAAAAATTATTTGTGCGAATGCCGGCGGTTAGTCTTCCATGATGTGTTTTTGTTTGGATTTTTCGATATCATCCAGGCCTTTAACGGCGTCGTCGATAATTTTTTGCAGGTCATCATTGGCGCGTTTTTCTTCGTCTTCGGATATTTCTTTATCGTCTTTCATGAGTTTAATCATTTCGCGGTATTCGCGCCTGACGTTCCTGACGGAGGTTTTGCGTTCTTCGGTGTACTTTTTCAGGGTTTTAACGATTTCCAACCGGCGTTGTTCGTCCAGCGGGGGTATGGGCAGTTTGATGACTTTGCCGTCCGAGACGGGGTTAATATCGATGCTGGAATTACGAATGGCTTTCTCCACATCCATGAGGATGTTATGGTCCCAGGGTTGGATAACGATCAGGTTGGCATCCGGTAAGGACAGTGTCGCAACCTGGTTGATGGGGGTGGGCACTCCGTAGTATTCCACCATGATCCCGTCAAGAATAGAGACAGAAGCTCTACCTGTCCTGAATTTTGAGATATCTTTTTTGAATTCATCTCCTAGTTTCTTTAATGTGTCTTTTGCTTCTCCGAGAATTTCCTTTATCATGGTTTTCTCCTCATAAGCAATTACCGACTGGATATCGGCAATTGCCGGTTAATGCGTGACTATCGATTCGGTTTACTAACATATAGTCGTACCCATTTGTTTATCGGTAATGGCCTTAAAAATATTCCCTTCGTTAGTGATGTTAAAAATTCTTATGGGCAATCGGTTTTCCTGGCATAAGGTCACTGCGGTGCTATCGATCACCTTTAATTTCAAGTTAATTACATCCGCATAGGAGATGCGGTCGAATTTGCTGGAATTTTTAACTTTTTTGGGG
>RPPU01000878.1 GCA_003819975.1 Desulfobacteraceae bacterium | reverse complement strand
TAATGAAAAATACAATGCCGAAGATTAAAAAAGCGAACCCGACTATAACGCCAATCAAAGAGGCCATGCGGCTGGGCTTGACATGGATTTTCTGATTTTTCATCTTTAGGGCTCCTGTTTCGATTTTAAAGACATTTTGTAATTACTCAGGTGATCAGAAAAACGGCTAAATATAACCGTTCGTGCTGAGCCTGTCGAAGCACTCTGGATGGTTTTAACGGTAAGCTTTGTCGATAGATTGTTATTCATTCACGCTAAGTTCGTATTCCGCAAGAAATTCGGCTCGCGACGAGTGCCACCATTGGGTAAAAACTTTCAGAACGGCTTTTCCCGGTTTCACGCCTTGTAAAATGACACATTCAAATGGATCATAATAATCGATTGCGACCGATTCCCCCAAAAGATCGATCGGGCAGGTATTGCTCTTGGACCCGGGCAAATCATAAAAGACATATTCGCCTATCTTGAGCGCAATCTTCTTATCCCGGACAACCCTCATAACTAGAAAAGCCTGCGCCCGGAGCGCATCGTTTTTTTCCTCGAAACGGACCGCTAAAATAATCGGAATTTCAGAAACCGGCGCGGAAACGCCGGAAACCCAAATGGCCCGGGAACCGTCTTCCAATACCCAATCCCGATCGGTTGCCTTTTCACCTATGATAACCGTGGCTTTGTGCGGTTTGTCTTGTAACGGCCGGATGCCTAAAACAAGCAGATTCTGATTTAAATAAAACTGCTTGTTTTCGATAACATAATTCAACCCCAGAGCATGCGATTGGGAGAACTCAAATTTATTTTTGGGGAGATTCAAATTCAAATCAACCGGAGGAGTCAACGGATTTCCCGTTTGCGCATACGACACCTCAACCGGAATCAGCACACATAAAAGTAAAGCAAACACGCTTATGCATTTTGACATAAAAATCCTCCCTTTGCAACGCAAGGTTTTGGCAGGGGCGGATTTAAAAGACAATAAATGACGACCGGCCCCTGCATGAATTTTTAGGTTACCGGCCTTAAAAAATAGCTGCCGCCGCTTCCTGGGCGCCGGATTTCACGTTCACACCCTGGGCCCGGAGAATGCTTTCCAGGGCTGCAAGAAAAAGAACCACATTCTTACGCGTACAAGAGTGGCCCATAAGACCGACCCGCCAGATCTTGCCGGCCAGATCGCCCAGGCCTCCGCCGATCTCGATGCTGAAATCGTTCAACAAGGTCTTGCGTACCTTGGCGTCATCTGCTCCCTGGGGTATGCGGATGGAGTTCAACATGGGCAAGCGCTCATCCGCCGGAGCCAGCATCGTGAGTCCCATGGCTTCGATACCGGCCGTCAATGCCAAATGATTTTTCCGGTGCCGGGCAAAGCGCGCTGCCAAGCCCTCTTCGGCGATAAGACGCAATGCTTCCCTTAATGCATAGATCATATTGATCGGAGCGGTGTGGTGATACTTTCTTTCCGCGCCCCAATAATTTTTCACCATGGTCATATCCAAGTACCAGCTCACGACCGGGCTTTTGCGTTTACCCAACGCTTCCAGGGCAGCCGGACCGAATGAGACCGGCGCCAGACCGGGCGGACAGGAAATACATTTTTGTGTGCCGCTGTAGGCAACATCGATGCCCATTTTATCCAGGTTGACCTCCATGCCGCCCAAGGAAGTGACCATATCCACCAGAAACAGCGCGCCGGCTTCATGTGCCATGCGGCTTAATTCGCTTAAAGGTTGGCAAGCGCCTGTGGAGGTTTCGGCATGCACCACGGCCAGAATTTTGGGTT
>RPPU01000877.1 GCA_003819975.1 Desulfobacteraceae bacterium | reverse complement strand
TTGGTGGCCCGCGCCAGGGCCGTAATCTGGGGTTTGCGGATTTTGGCGGCGATCTGCTGCACGGCCTCGAAATCGCCCGGTGAGGCGGCCGGAAAACCGGCCTCAATGGCATCCACGCCCAATTTTTCCAATTGCGAGGCCAGGCGCAGTTTTTCGGCGGCATTCATGCTGGCGCCCGGAGATTGTTCTCCGTCCCGCAAGGTTGTATCGAAAATAATGACTCGATCCGTCATGACAGGGGCTCCTCTTATAAAGAAATAAATTCATTCAAGGATGATGTCGTCAAAAAGAAGACAGCATCTTGTAAACATTATTAAAGAGACTTTGTCGCAAGGGTTCTCCGCAGCTTTGCCGAGTGAAAGCAATCTGCGGTGTCATCCTTTGTGTTCGGAATGCGATGATTCATTTTTAGTTTACTTCCTTTAGAGCTTGATCGCTCAATAATTTGTACTGCACACTGTCCATCAGGGCCTGCCA
Organism: Desulfobacteraceae bacterium; assembly: GCA_003819975.1. Next base: position 1,303 of record RPPU01000877.1, on the reverse strand, counting down.
ACTGGCTTCGATGATGTTTTCGGAAACGCCGATGGTCGTCCAGATTTCCTTGTCGTCGCGGGACTCGATTTGCACCAAGACGCGGGCGGCAGTGCCGTCACTGCCTTCAATGACGCGCACTTTGAAATCCACCAGGCCCATTTCCCGGATCCGGGGGAAAAATTTATCCAAGGCTTTGCGCAGGGCATTGTCGATGGCATTGACCGGACCGTCCCCTTCAGCGGCCGTGATTTCATGTTCCTGGCCGACCGATATCTTGATGGTGGCCTGCGAAGTCGTGGGATCAGAACCGTTTTTTTCCATAGTAACCCGCAACGATTCCAGGTTAAAAGGCTCCTGAAACTGGCCCGTGACTTTTTTGATCAATAAAGCCAAAGACCCTTCAGCGGCGTCAAATTGATAGCCCTGATCTTCCAATTGTTTGATCCGGTTGACGATCTTTTGACTGGTATAACCGTTGCCGCCCAGCTTAATGTCGAGTTCGCGGCTTTTATATTCGATATTGCTCTTGCCGGACAGGTCCGAGACCAGAACTCTTCTGTGATTGCCCACGCTTTCCGGCGGAATATGCTCGTAAGCAGCCGGATTTTTCACAATGGCGCTGACATGCACTCCGGCTTTATGGGCAAAGGAGCTCTTGCCCACAAAGGGGCGTTGGTTAAAGGGCGCCAGATTGGCGACCCCGCTGACATAATGGGAGAGCTCGGTCAGTTTTTTCATATTTTCCGGGTCAATGCAATGATAATTCATTTTCAGTTGCAAGTTGCCCAACACGGCCGTGAGATCCACATTGCCGCAGCGTTCGCCGTAGCCGTTGATCGTGCCTTGCACCATGCCGGCGCCGCATTGCACCGCCGTCAGCGAATTGGCTAAAGCCAGGCCGCAATCATTGTGGGCGTGGATGCCGATCGGCACGTTTAGTTGCGGTTTTACAACTTGCATGATCTGCTGCACTTCATGGGGCAGGGTGCCGCCGTTGGTATCGCAAAGAACCACGACCTCGGCGCCGCCGTTCAAGGCGGCCCGCAGGGTCTGTAAGGCATAGTTCGGATTGTGCTTGTAACCGTCGAAAAAATGCTCGGCATCGTAAATGACCCGGCGGTCTTGTTTTCGTAAAAAGGCGATGGACTCTTCGATCATCTTCAGGTTTTCATCCGGCGACACTTCCAAAATTTGGGCGGCATGCAAGTCCCAAGTCTTACCGAAAAGAGTCAGGGTGACGACTTCGGTTCTTAATAAGGCTTGCAGGCTTTCATCCTGCGCCGGGGTAATCTGGCTGCGCCGGGTGCTGCCGAAAGCAGTC
>RPPU01000876.1 GCA_003819975.1 Desulfobacteraceae bacterium | reverse complement strand
GAAAAGGGCGGGAACCCTATCAAAAGCATCATTCTAATTATTTGAATTTACAAGGTTTTTCGTTTTAATTCCAAAATCTAAGCATGGAAAGGTGGTCAATAGTGGAGACACTTCATCCTGCGGCAATGAAATATTTCGGGGTGCCGGGATTTGTTTTCGGCTGGTTGTTGCTGATCGTCGGCGTTGGTTTGTTCCTATCTATTATTTGGCAACGGTTAAATATTTTGCGGAAGGGCCAGCAAGATCCCCGCTTCGCGGATTGGGGCCGGCGCATTTGGGGCTTGATTACCTATGGTTTTGTACAGAGCAAACAGCCCCGTTATTTTTGGGCCGGAATTTTACACTTAATGATCTTCTGGGGATTCGTGGTCCTGGGTTTGCGCTCCCTGGATCTGGTTCTGTCCGGCTTGAACCTGCCGGTTCTGGAGCCATTCATGGAAAGTATGTTCGGCGATTTTTATCTGTCGCTGAAAGACCTTTTTGAACTGATTGTTCTTACGGCCTGTGTTTGGGCCATTTTACGGCGTGCGATCCTGAAACCCAAGCGTTATGAAGGGAGCCACCAATTCGAAGCCTATCTGGTACTGGGGCTGATCGGCTTTTTGATGCTGACCGATATGTTTTATGAAGGCAGCCTGATGCTTTTGAACCCGCCGAATACTTTGTGGCTGCCGGCGAGCCGGTTCACGGCCGGGATTTTGAGCTCGGCTTCTCCGGAATTTCTGAAAGGGCTTTACCCGCTGAGCTATTGGTTGCATCTTCTGACTTTTTTCTTTTTCCTCAACTTTCTGCCTTTGGGCAAACATTTTCACATCATCACGGCCCTGCCCAATGTTTTTTTCAGAAAACTTCGCAAAGGCGCGATCAAGCCCGCGCGCTGGGGTACGGCCGATATCACCGAATTGGAAAAACTGGGCGTCGGCCAAATCGAAGATTTCACTTGGAAGCATTTATTGGACCTTTTTTCCTGCACCGAGTGCGGCCGGTGCAGCGATATGTGCCCGGCCAACACCGTGGGCCGGCCTTTGTCACCCAAGATGATCTCCATCAAATTGCGCGACCGGGCTTATCGTCAATTCCCTTTGCTGCCCGTTAAGAAAACGGACCAGCCCAAGGAGGAAGCCGCGGAGATCATCGGCGACCTGATTAGCCCCGACGAAGTCTGGTCTTGCACCACCTGCGGAGCTTGCGAAGAAGAATGCCCGGTTATGATCGAGTATATCGACAAGATGATCGACATGCGGCGGCACATGATCGAGACCGGACAAGCGCCGAAAACCTTCAATCAGGTGCTGACCTATTTTGAAAAGACCGGCAATCCATTCGGCAAACCGCCGGCCAAGCGGGCCGACTGGATCAAAGAACTGCCCGAGGTTCCGATCAAGGTGCTTAAAGAGGGCGACAGCACGGATGTGCTTTTCTTCGTGGACAGTTACGGGTCTTTTGATCCGCGCATTCAGGCCATTGCGGGTGCCGTTGCCAAGGGGTTCAACCGCGCCAAGATCGATTTCGGCATTCTGGGCCCCGAGGAATGGGACAGCGGTCATCAGGTCCGGCGCTTGGGTGAAGAGGGCTTGTTTCAAGTTCTGGTGGAACAAAATATGGCGGCGCTGGAGTCGGTGCAGTTCAAACGCATCGTAACCACGGATCCCCATGCCTTTAATACTTTGAAAAAAGACTATCCCAAACCATTCGAAGTTCAGCATTATTCCCAATTTTTTCGGGAATTGATGCGGCAAAAGGTTTTGAAATTCGAGAGCAGGGTCAGCGCCGCGGATTGTT
>RPPU01000875.1 GCA_003819975.1 Desulfobacteraceae bacterium | reverse complement strand
TTACAGGTCAATAACCATGAAGCCGCTATCTCCCTGATTTCTTCGGAACAAGCCGGTCGTTTTTTGGCCTGGCTAAGCCATGAAATCCTATCGGGGGTTTTCAATGCCGCTTCAAGGGGTGATGTAACCGTGGCGGATATCATTTGCTTGATCGAAAATGAGTCAGGCAAAAAAGCGTGCATATCTCCGACGAAATTGGGAGATCCTTTTTCTTTGATCGACATAGAGGAATCCTTAACGCTTGATACGACCAAGGCGCAAAAAGCGGGATTCGAGTTTAGCGCTACCGAACAATGGTTGCGGCCCTTAATAAAGAAATTGACGAGTTTAGTGTAGATACAAAAAATTATTATAAATATCAATAGATTAAAACATTGGAAAATAGGATAGAGAATGAAAATCATCATAATGAAATATTGATTGCATCATGATGAAATTTTATTTATACTGATTTTAATAATAAACCGGTCCTTTTACAGCGAGGTTATACATGACCCGGACAACTATTTCATTGCATGAATCCACCTTAATTAAGGTTAAGGCGCTATCGCGCCAAGAGCATTCCACTCTGGGGGAGACCATTACGGAGTTGTTGAATCTCGGCTTGGAAAGAAAAAGAGCTCAGATGAAAAAAACAAAGAATAAATTCGTTTTGAATACATTTGCAATGGGAACCCCAAAGGTCTCGCTTGAGGACAAAGAAGCCGTATATTCGATTCTGGACGAGAGCGATCAATGAGCTTTACAATTGATACCAACATATTGATTTATGCAGTCAATAAAGATTCGCCTTTTCATCTTCAGGCAAAATCATTCGTGGAGTCATGTGCTGAAAACGAAAAAACCTGGGGTCTTATTTGGCCTGTAATCCATAGCTTTATTCGAATTTCCACGCATCCCAAGATCATGCCCACACCTCTGACACCACTGAAAGCCGTTTCCATCATCGAGCAAATCCTTGATCTTCCAAATGTACAGATCATCGGTGATCATGAATCGAATTTTTGGGGCATTTATAAGGAGGAAATAGAGCAAGGTCATCTGCGTGGAAATCAAATTCCGGATGCCGTGATCGTTTCTATTATGAAAACCAATGGAATCAGAATCATTTATACCGGCGATCGCGATTTTCTGCGCTTCAGAGGAATAAATGTAATTAATCCCCTATTGTAATTAATAAAATTCGAGTTTAACCAATGAAAAAAATCGGCATGATCGGCGGGCTGGCCTGGCCTTCGACGATCGAATATTATAAAGGTTTGTGCACAAAGACGAACGCGCATTATAAGCAGATGGGGGTGACTCCGCCCTATCCCACACCGCCCATGGTCATCGAATCCGTGAACATAAATGAAACGCGCAAGCTGCGCGGCCGAGAAAACGATGAAGCCTCTTGGGAACGATATGATGTTTTTTTTCGAGAAGCATTCCAGCGATTGCGTGAAGCAGGCGCCGATTTCGGGTGCATTGCCAGTAATACTCCGCATATGCGGCTGAAAAGCATTACCAAAGAATTGGATTTCCCGATCATAAGCATTTTAGATGTGACCGCCGAAGCAGTGCGGAGTCTGGGTGGAAAAAGAGCCTTGATCCTGGGCACGGCCGTGACCATGAAAAGCACAGCCTACGCGGAAATTCTGCAAAAGCATGGAATCGCGACATTCCCGCGATTGGATGAAAAGAAAATAATGGAGCTTGAACGACTCATTGACGTCGATTTATATGAGAAAGCGATACCCGTGGTTCGCGAACGGATCGTGAGCTTGTGCCGGGGGTTTTTGAATGGC
>RPPU01000874.1 GCA_003819975.1 Desulfobacteraceae bacterium | reverse complement strand
CCGTTCCGCCTCATCATGAACGATCCCCGCCTGGAGGAAATTCCGCTTATTTTGGAAACGATCGACGAGACCCTTTGGCCTCAGGAGATAGAACTGCTTTACAGCTTTGCTGAAAAATAATCACTTTGACTGATCGCTGTCGGATCCGCCGCCCGGCGGAGTGTTGGCCTGCTGTCAGCAGCCGGGTTCGCCGGGATGGCCGCAGCAATCGCTCAAGGTCGCGATTTTTTTGGCATTGTTCCGAAACAGCAGCCAGATTTTTTTCCACCAGGGCATGGGCGCCCGCAGGTTGGGGACAAAGGCGAGTGCCCGATTGGGGGTGCGGGTGGGGTCTCACCGGTCGCAAAAATGGAAACAGCAATCAAATCAGGGCATTGTCAGCACGGCGCCTTTTATTGCCATTATTTAAAGATTTCAAGCCGTTATCAATCATAAAAGAATTGGAGGGCAAGAAGGTCGGTTTGACGAACGGTTATCCTTATGTCAAAGAACTGACTGAAAACAAGAATATCTCATTCGAATTTGTCGAAGACGATGTGCTGAACATGAAAAAACTTGCCGGCGGCCGTATCCAGGCTTTTGTGGTTGAGGAAAAGTCGGGATTGGAGGCGCTTAAGAAAGCGGGGGAAACCAACATCGAATATAATAAGGATACCGCGCTTTCCCAGCAGGATGTTTATTATGCGTTTCAGAAAACACCCCAAGGCCAGGAGTTGGCGAATAAATTCAGCCAAGCGCTCGAAGAGATGAAAAAGGACGGCACGTTCGCCAAAATCATGGCCAAAGCCAATTGAAAAGCGATTTGACTACAGGATATCTCAAAAATTAAAAACCGAATCATGCGGTTATAAAAAAAACCGGGAATTAACGCTTTCTTTTTTTTAAGTATTTTTGAGATATCCTCTATACATCGATCGAGACCTGTTGTGCCGCGGAATAAAGCCATGCGCAAACCATAAAGATTTCACTCCAAACGCATAAAATGTGTCCTTCCCCATTCCATTGACATCCGATGTGTTTTTTTTAAAGACAATAGGCTCCTGAAAAATTCCAAAAGATAGGTACGGTCGCTCTTCAGCGCCATTCCCATATTCATTACCAAAGTAGAATCTCAAGAATAAAGAGAAGCATAAGCCTTATAAAATGGGCGGATCTGTTTTTTCAGATGATGATCGAAAAGAGCGAAGACGCAGTTAACCACTTGATAAGGCGTGACTTTTTCCGTTCAACCGGGAACCGTCGGATGTTTAAAGCAAAGAGCGGTTATAAAAAACTATTTCCTAAAGATAGGTAAGGTTGACGCCTAGCGCTCATCTCCGGCATTTATCTCCAATTCTAAAATAAAACTTATAAGGAGGAGAGTATGAAAAACAGGAAATTCAGTTTGCTTTTCAAATCAACGGGACTCGCAATAGTCATAGGACTTGCGCTTGTTTTGGCTTTCCAATACGCGGGCCGGGCTTCTTTCGAGACCCAGGTCTTGGCGCGGGTCGATTTACAGGGTGAGGATTTGACATTGCTGGGCCTGCCTGTTTACGCCCATTTACAGGACAGTTCGGGCGCGGATTATGCGCTGGTCATCGCCCCGGAGCAAGACCTGGCGCATTCAGGGTATCCTTATGAGGTTATCGACGAATACGAAGCCGGAAACGTTTATTACCTGGCCCGGCCCAAAAAAGCCAAGGCTTATGCGCGCATTCCGTCAACGGTCCTGAAATTGTACTGGGACGGCAAATACGCCCTGATCCTGAACCCCACGGTCGATGAGATCAATAAACTGGGTGAGTTGGGTTTCGG
>RPPU01000873.1 GCA_003819975.1 Desulfobacteraceae bacterium | reverse complement strand
TCGCCGCCGCGGGTCTTGGTTCCGGCCGGGAAAACGTGGCGTTCGCGGGCCACGTAAATCCGTGACCCTTCAAGCGACCGAACTTCAAGTTCGACCAGCCCATAGGCCGTCAAAATCTGCTCTTTCAAGGTACAACCTCCTTTTCCGCCTTGCGTAGCGGAATCTTGAAAGATTACCCTCCTTTTCACTTTCAGTCAAGAGCCGTTGACTTTTTCCGATTGAGTGATAGAGTTTGGTCAGAAGGAGGGCGAGATGGAAAGTGAAGATGAGAAAGCCGAACTGAACGCCGGCGCGATTTTTCCGCCGTGGCTCGCAATTTTTCTGGCCGTGCTCATCTGGGTCTGTGTCGGAATCCTCATTTGGGATTTCGCCGCTGGTGGGATGAACAAGTGGGCGCTTTTTGCCGTAGGGATTCCACTTCTCGTTCTCGGCGTCATCCTAACATTTTTCGTGAGGGCGAGCATCAAGTTCGAGCGATGGTTTCGCAAGTCAAAGCAAGAACTGGCGGCGATCAAGGCGGAGAACGACCGTGCGGAAGCCGCGGAACGAGGGAGGGCAGAATGAAGGCTTTGGCCATCCTGATCAGTTTGTTCTTTCTTGGCGGAGTAGCCGCCACAATCGGTTTGGCGCTCTCCGAGACGCCGAACGTTGCCTTTGCCACCGTGATCCCGCTCTGCTTTCTGGGCTGGGTCGCCGTTGATACCGTCCGCAGGGCCCGGGCCGAGCGGCGAGGCGAGAAAAGGGCAGTACATTAGGAGGGGAAACGCATGCCGATTGGCCAAGCCAGTCGGTCTTTTTTTATCTTGATTTTATCCGAGAAACAATCTATAATGTAAAAAACATATGCAAACTATTTTATTGAAAGACATAGCCAACTATTTAGGCCAGGAAATAACTATCCGGGGCTGGATTTTTAATTTTCGCTCCTCTGGCAGCATCTCCTTTTTACAGGTGCGCGACGGCTCGGATTTTATCCAGGCGATTGTTTCGAAAAAAGAAGCTCCGGCCGAAGTCTGGGAGGCCTGCCAAAAAATTACGATTGAAACGTCAGCGGAAGTTTCCGGCACGGTCAGCAAGCATCCAAAAAAAGAGGAGTACGAACTGCAGGTTAAAGACCTGAAAATCGTCCAGATTGCCGAAGAATATCCGATCGGGAAAAAAGAACACGGCCCGGAATTTTTGCTTGACGAGCGCCATCTCTGGCTTCGTTCTTCGAAACAGTGGGCGACGCTCAGAGTCAGAAATACGGTTATTAATGCGACTTACGAATATTTCAACCAAAAAGGGTTTATAAAAATTGATACCCCGATTCTGACTCCGACCGCCTGCGAGGGAACAACAACTCTTTTTGAAGTGCCATATTTTGATTTAGGCAAGGCCTATCTTTCCCAATCCGGCCAGCTATATCTTGAGGCGGCGATTTTCAGTTTTGGCCGCTGTTTTGATTTTGGTCCGACTTTCCGGGCGGAAAAATCAAAAACCCGCCGCCATCTTACCGAATTTTGGATGATGGATGCCGAGGCAGCGTTCGTACACCACGAGGAAAATATGAAGATTCAGGAAGAACTGATTTGCCATATCGTGAAAAAAGTTCTGGAAGATAACAGAAGAGAATTAGAAATTTTGGAAAGGGATATTTCCAAATTGGAAAAAATAAAAGCGCCGTTTGTCCGGATGACTTATCACGATGCGATTAAAAAAGTCCAATCGCTCGGCTCCGATATTAAAGACGGCGATGATTTGGGCGCCGATGACGAAACTTTATTGACGCAGGATTCCGATGTGCCGGTTTTTGTG
>RPPU01000872.1 GCA_003819975.1 Desulfobacteraceae bacterium | reverse complement strand
GAAAGAAAAAGGTTCTTCGCCAATTGTTGGGTAATGGTACTGCCGCCCCTGGCGCTTTTGCCTTCCTTCAGGTTTCGTTTGATAGATTCTTTTAATTCATAGTAGTCGATGCCCTCATGGTGGTAAAAGTCTATGTCTTCAGAGACCAGTACCGTATTTCTCAGTAATTGGGGAATATGGTCGAAATTGACCCATTTCTGGCGGCTTTCTAATTTTTGTTTGTTTTTTTTGGCCGCGGTTTTGCGCTGTTCAATGACTGCGGTGGTGTCCGGGTCCTGGTCTTTTAGAAATTTCACATCCGGCATGGATAGAAAAAAGTACCCGGCAAAAAGACCGAGTGCCAATAACAAACCTAATAACACGAGTAATACTATCTTTTTTGTTTTTGTTCGTTTTGTTTTTTTCTTTTCACTCATTTTCGTCCATTCCTTATTTTACATCCAGTCGGCAGTTTTGGCAAGAGTATAAATTCACCTGGATTCATCGCCCCATGTGGCGGTGAATTTGGGTTGCATTCTCCTTGCATTTGGTTTACAATTCTTGCGCCAGGAGGATACGTGACCCTAAAGAGAATTGTTTTGTCGATTTTATTAATTTCGATGGCTTGCGCGGTTTTTCCTTCCCAAAAGGTAAGAATCAAACTGCTTGATTGTTCCTACAAGGGTTTGCCGGGTTACTCCCATGTGAAATTCAAATCCCAGGGCATTGCCACGGTGGCGGTGGGGCAGGTGGTATACCTGGGCGTAGAGACCGGGGACGAGGACCTGGATATTGAAAAATACCAATGGTCTCTCGATGCCCCGGAGAACAGCGGCTCAAAATTAAGCGATGCGACAATAGCCAATCCTATACTCATTCCCGGTCAAGTGGGCCAATACAATATAAAACTGACCGTGACTACAAAGAAAGGAATTTCGATTGCTGCCGCTTTATGGATCACCGCCGGGAATTTTGTCGGGAACGGCGCCGTGGTGGACATGAATAATAAGGCCCAATGCATCCACTGCCACCGGGAAAAGGTGGAGGCCTGGAAAACCACCGCGCATGCCGATGCCTTCAACCGGGCTATTTCGGGAAAACTCGCCGCGGGGTATTACAAGATCGATTGTTTTATTTGCCACCGCACGGGCTATGACAAAGAAAGCATCTGGGCGGCCATGGGAAAAAAAGAGTACTATCATTTCCAGGAAGAACTGGAAAAACGCGGCCTGGAGGGATTTATTCAAGACTTGCCCCAGGTGGCGAACCTGGTTAGCGTCCAGTGTGAAAGCTGTCATGGACCGGGCAGCGCACACATGGGAAAAATCGATAAGAATCAAATTTCTAAGCCCATGAGCCCCGGCGTTTGCGCCATGTGCCATGATTCCAATTTTAAAGGAAAAGGCGGGATGACTTTCGATAATAAGAGTAATCCCGCGGGAAAGCATCCCCAACTAGATTTTCATGCGTCTACAGCGAAATTTCCAGGGAAGAGACCAACATAAAATCGTTATTTTGCAGGTTTTCTTGCAGGGGATGATTGGTATACTTTTCGTGCACCTCGACTTTCAGGCTGAAAGGGGTTTTCACAACAGCGGTGAGCGCAGCCTTCATTTCGAGGCGAAAATCCTTGAAAGCACTTCCCCAATCCGAGGTATGTAAAACATCGAGATTGAATTTAGAGGTTGGGGAAAAAGTTTTTTCCAGGGTATAATTAAGGTGGAAGCGAAAGGAACCTATGCTGGTGATATTCTTCAGGGCATCGGTAAACTCGCCGTTGAGACCGGCTGCCAGGTAAGAAGCGGTTTTGGGGGTGGCT
>RPPU01000871.1 GCA_003819975.1 Desulfobacteraceae bacterium | reverse complement strand
CATCGTGATGCCGGACTGTGTCTGGCTTGATCCGAAACGCAAAGGTCGGGTCGTGTGGGACGAGTCCTTCGTCTCCTCGATTCTCATAACGAGTTCTCGCCCGCCGCTATTCAAGATAGCGGCGCTGCGTGTAATTCGCACCAGTTTCGCCGAGCCGACCATCTCGCCGATGCGGTATAATTTCTGTTTTCCCCTCCCTTTTTCTTCGACCACGATAAAGCCGAAATCATCATCCACGGCAATTGTCCCTCTCAGATCAAACGCCGTATATTCCTCGCCGGTGGAGATAAATCCTTTTGTGGATTTGTCGGCAATCGCTTTTTGCGTGGTTAAAAACAGATTGCGCTGTGCAATTACATCGTAGCCTGAAGCCGGTTTAGGCCCCGAAGTCTGCGCCGCCCGCCCGTTAAAAGCCTTGCTTTTAGCTGAAACCGAACGGGCGGGAATCGTCAATCCGGCGATTTTATAAATAATGTCAACCGTCAGATAAGATATGATCGTGATTATGACCAGGATCAGAAAAGGTCCCAGCGCCCGGAACAAAAGCGCCGGATTGGCGGCTGTGCTGAACAGATGGTTGCACCATTTTTTTATCGAATGCGCTATGGAAGTCCGCAAAATCTTCAGCATCGTCTTTCTATCTTCTCTCCTGCCACCAGACGGTTAAATATAGCGTAAGAACGGACTGCCTATCGTTCCGCCTACGGTTACATTCATCTTCATTTTTCTTTTATCGGGAAATTCCAGAAAGCCCTTTAAATCCAGTTTGCTGTTTGCAACATCTTCGGCCAGACTGATCTCTCCGCTCAAGATACAATTAATCAGTGTTCCGTAAATTTCGATTTTTTCAAATTTGAGCGCTCCGCCTTTAAACTTCCCGTGAATTTCACCCCGGTCAAAATCGATGCGGCTGACGCCGAGAAAGGGTTCGGGCAAAGGATATGAGCCTTTTGTCAGATAAAGGGCCAGACTGCTTGCTGGATTTCGATCCGTCGCTTCCGAGAAGACATAGGAGAAAGATCCTCCGGCCGTGCCGGTGACGCCTTTCAAAAACGAAACGCCCGCAAAAACGATTTTCCCCAGATCCATATTCGAAAAATTAAGCCGGCCCTCCACCGGCGGAAAAGGCTGTGTAAAAGACTTGAGGCCGACCCGGCCGTCAAAATATCCGTTATAAGCCTGTCCGCTGAAATTGACATATTTGCGCTTCGAAAAAAGGCTCCACCAAGCGGGTTGGATATCGAGCCGGTCGCCGCGAAACAATGGATGGTCCGGAGTCTGAGGAGAGAACAATATGACATTGTTCAGCGTGACGCCGAAAGGCAGCGAAGGAGACAGCGATGCCGATTTAAGCTCAAGAGCAGGCGAACGCATCCACTCCTCAAGCCGCTGTTTCGCAAGTTCAGACGGGAAAAGGATATAGAAGAACACAGCGGTGATTCCCATACCGTAAAGCGTGAACCACAAAATATTTTTCTTCAGGAAGCGCAATCGGTTCATTGACCTCCCGAAGGCGAAGCAACAGGCATGTAAGAGGTGATCATAATCCCTGCGCTGAGATATTCCGGGCTTTCTTTCATCTTGCTGACGGTTATCTTTTTGATTCTGACCATCTCCGCCGGCGATTCCACGTAGTATAAAAAGTCCGTCAGTT
>RPPU01000001.1 GCA_003819975.1 Desulfobacteraceae bacterium | reverse complement strand
GTTCGATTATCCCAACGATAATATACTTTCAAGCTGCGGGTATTCCCTGTATCAACACCCGGATTATCATGGGGATGTCTATGTATGCGGTAAGGCATATATGAATAGCGGGGATACGCAGCTTTTATGGGTCAGATTCGAACCGCAACAAACGTAACAGTTTAGTCCATTTTTCGGTTTGACAGAAAACAAACCCCGACAAATGGATATTTCCGAGCAGATCTTTCTTCTTTTATCTTTTCTTCTATCCTTACGCATCACCCGGAGTTGTTATAGAGCGCCGCCTGAGCCACGACTGTGTCGGCGGTGAGGAGGGTTTTTAGAAATGAAAGCGGATGCACCCCCTGCCTTTTTGCCGTCTGCACCAGACTGGGAATGATACTGTGCGACTTCAACCCTTTTTCCGATCGGGTGCCGAAACAGATTTTACGAAAGATCACGATTTTCCGCAAGGATTGTTCGGCATGATTGTTCGTAGGAGACACGCCCGGGATACGGAGAAAGGTGAAGAGATTTTCCTTTTCAGGTCCGCTGAGAAAGATTCGTAAGGTTTCAGCCGGCTTAAAATTGAGCGGCTGTTTACAAATCAATTTGAGCTTATTGAGAAAACGCTTCTCAACACGTTTTGCGGATTTTTGGGAGATTTTACCCGATTTCAGTTTCCGGCCGATGTCACAAGCCCGAGAGCAAAGATCTTTAACCCCGGAAGTGAAAGAATCCAGGTTTTTATCTTGTTCAAACATCGGCAAAAGCGCATGTTCCCGGGTAATATCTTTAACCGTTGTAATGATATGAGCCAAACAGGCTTGATAGTTTGAACCGATCCCATTATACGCGGCATAGCGGTCCCGCACGATTGTACCTTCAAAATCCTTTCCAAAAATACCTTTCGCCACCTCGGCCGAACGATGGCGATCGATGTGAAAAAAGGCGAGATTTTCATTGCCCGCAAACCATACGACATGGTTGACCCCGTCATTGCGCCAGGAAGTCTCATCCGCATGCACCACCAGGGAGACTCTGATTTTTTCACGCAGGTCTTCATAAAGCGCCCCCCCTTGTTTCACGGCCTTTTGATCAAAGCCCACCAGGGAAGCCGGAACACAGGAAAGGCCGAACAAAACCCTGAAAATCTCACCGACTTTTCGATAAGGAATGCCGATCTCATAACGTAAGTACATGGAAAGAGCTTTGGCGACCGGTCCGATGGGCGCGTTTAAAATCTCATCGTCCGCCGCCACCACGACCAAGCGTTGGCATTTTTCACAAAAGGCCTGTTCATGCACATACCGGGTGGAAAGCGGCCGGGGAATAAGGACAATGTCTTCCTGGATATGCTCCATGGTCGCGCCAATCGAATTCAAGTCTTCCGAGTCACAATGGGGACAGCGTTTTGGCGCCGCGACCGATACATTACGATCAATCCTTTTCGGTTTAGGCCGGAACCATCCCGGATGGCCCAAAGGCGCTCCGCGTTTTTTGGGAACAACCGGGTTGTCCGGAGGATTGGTTTCCGCTGAAGCAATGTTTATATTTTTATTCGATTTGAATTGTTTTTGATGCAAGGCTTGATACTTGGCTTTAATCTCCGCCAGTTCCCGTTCAAGTTGGCGGATCCGCTTGCGGGCCGTCTCCAGGTTTTCATCGAACGTTTCAACAATCCTCAAGTTCTCTTGATAGTTTTCTTGTCCATACCGGTATTGTTCCAATACCCAGGTTGTGGACATCCCGTCTAAATATGGGCAATTATGCTCGTACGGACAGACAAAGTCAGGAGGAGGATAAGAAGGACGTACCATTCTTATTCATTTTCCAGTTTCAAGATCTCAAAGTTTACCTTGGAAAGTTTCTGGATTAGGAGCCAGAGCGTTTTATAACGCTTTCCCATCTCCACCGCCTTTAAAACAATATCCTTTCGAACATAGAGCGTGACGGTTTTATTTTCCACTTTGGTGGTCAGATTGTAACCGGACATGGAAGGGGACTTAGCGACGGTGCCGATGAGAAAAGAGTCGAGATGATTAAGGATATTTTTTTGAAGGTGGTCTTGTTGCTTTTTGAGGGCATCGAGTCTGGACATGTTTTCTCCTTAAATGAGTATATTTACTCATGCATTTTGATATAAAAAAGCTCGGATGTCAATGATTTTTGTTGCAATCCGAGCTAAAAAATCTAAAAATAGACTAAACTGTTACGAGTAATTTCCTCCCCGAAATGGGGACGATGTTGACTAACTATGTTGAAATTTGGCTGGAACACATCGATTTCTTCTTGTTTTAAGCCCTCGCGAGGGCCTTTTTCCGTGTTCTTTGACCCCTTACGCATGCTTCACCAAATAAGTGAACCTGGTCATATTGTAAACCAAGTTTATCAATCCGATTTTTGTATTTGCTCTAAGTTGCCCCACGCTTCGTATCCACCGCCCAATGAAACAATCAATACGACCAAAGGCATGTTCAACTCGCGCTCTGATCGAAGACTTCTTCCGGTTCAAGGCTTGTTGAAAATCGGTCAAAGGACGGTTGCGATACCCTTTACGGTGAATATGATTTTTGATTTCTTTTTTCTTCAGCCATTTGGAGATTTTATCCGATCGATAGGCGCTGTCAGCCCATATGGCTTGTCTTGAATTATCTTTATCAATCAAGGACTTAACTTTCTGACTGTCATGAACATTGGCCGGCGTGGTTTCAAACTTGCGAATCAACTTATGCTTAACATCTACATTAATATGATTCTTATATCCGAAATGAGTTTCATTGTTTTTTTTCGTCCAGCGGGCATCCAGATCCTTTTGCCGAAGCTTCGCTTCTTTCTTTTCCCATTTCGCCGGTGTCTGGCCTTGCTTAATCAGTTGGTTTTCCTCTTTCGTATTTCGTTGCCGCGGGACTTCCACAAAACTGGCATCGATGATCATACCTTTTTTGGCGCTGTATCCGGCTTCGTTCAAAAAACGATCGAACAAATCGAAAAGCTTTTCAACGGTTTCCTTTTGTGTCAACGTTTCTCGAAACAACCAAATGGTTTTTTCATCGGGTACAGTATCTTCAGTTCCGATCCCGATAAAGCGTCTAAAAGAAAACCGATCGACCAGTTGATATTGGGTTTGGGCATCAGACAAATTATGCAAATGCTGCAAGATCATGATTTTAAACATCATCACTACATCATAAGGTTTTGCACCTGCATTGTTTTTCTTTTCGGTAT
>RPPU01000867.1 GCA_003819975.1 Desulfobacteraceae bacterium | reverse complement strand
GATTATCCTGAGAAAGAATCAGCTTTTCAAGGGTCGCCGGTTTAATGTGTTTTAAGCACTCTTTGACGGCGCAACGAGCCGGACCCCGGCAGGGAAAGCAGGGGAGGTCCGGGTGCAGGGCTATGTGACCGGCGGCATAAACACCGGTTTCGACAAAATGAGAATTGAAGAAAAGGGCCAGAGTCCTGGTGCCCACGGCCGCAGCCAGATGGATCGGACCGGTATCATTGCCGACCAGCCACGTACAGGCTTTAAGATACGCTTTCAATTGTTCCAGGGTGGTTTGACCGGTCAGGTTATGGGCTTTGACACCCAGCATTTCCCGCAGCTTCATTCCGGAGGGGATTTCATCTTTTCCGCCCAGGATCAGAACCCGGTAGTCGTGGCGATCGATCATGAGGCGCCCGAATTCGGCGAAATTCGGCAGCGGCCATGTTTTTATATCGTTGCTGGCTCCGGGATGGATGCCGATAAGGGGATGGCCTCCAAAACCAATGGCCTCCAAATGGCGCCGGGCTTGTACGGTCAATTCCGGGTTCACGGTCAAAAGGGGCAAGCCTGGGACCGCGGGTAAGTCGATGATGCGTTTGTTGATGTCCACCCAATTGAAATTGCTGTATGGGCGCCGGCAGAACGAAGCCAGGGAATGGGCGAACCATTTTTCTTTCGAGAAAAATTGGCGCTGCGGGTTGATCGCATAGCCCGAGATCCGCCCGGGATTCAGCAAAAAAGCCGCCAGAGCCGATGGAAATGAAAAGCTGAAATTGACGACCCAATCCCATTGAATGTCCAAAAGCGGAGCCAGATCGGCGCGCAGCATTTCCAGAGCACTAGCGAGTTCCACGGGTCGGCTGCAACGGGCTTGCGCGGAAATCAATTCCTTGCGCAGCACAAAGGTCTTTGCAACCAGCGGCTCCATGTCGAAGATCGTTTTTCCCAGAGTGGACGCGAGCACATGGATCCGGGCCCGGGGAAAACGTTCTTTCAAACCGTGCACAATGGGAAGGATCTGCACGGCGTCGCCCAAACGCAAAAGTTGAATGATGAGGATATTCATGGAAGAATAGGGTTCAAGGGTTGAGGAAAAGGGATCAAGGGGCCAAGGGTTCAAGGGGTCCGTAGAGACTCGTAGAGATATAAAATCATCTCTACACGCATGTGCCTCTACGTTCCAGGGTCCAAGGGTTTAAGAAATAGGAGCGAGAAAAAAGAGTCGCGCGATTGAGGATGTAGGGGCAAGTCTCGCGCTTGCCCGACCGGCGTTTAAGAAACAGCGAATGTCGAATATCGAACACCGAATATCGAATGATGAATATTTGGTTCTCTTTTTACTCTTTGGACAATTCATACAGGAGCCGGACCAGGGCTTCTTCCCGGTCCATGTCGGGAAATTGCTTTTGCCACTTTTGCAGCAAGGCATTAAGGTCGAAAGCCGTTTCCGGAGGAAGGGTTTTTAATTCATTTAAAAAAAGCTCTATTTTCGATACCATTTCCGAAATCCTTTTTTAAAAGAGATTCGCGCAGGGCTCTAAATCCGGTTTTTATTCTTTCTTTATTAAGGGAGAGGAGACAAGGGCTGTAGGGCGAACCCAGTAAAACGGCTTCGGGGCATCCGGCGGCCGTGTTCTTGGTCAAACCGCAGGGCGAGCGACACGTCCGGCCGACATATTCGGCCCGGAGCGCGATGGTGCGGGCATAATATTTGATCCACAACTCGTCCCGGGTCGGACCGTACAAGGCCAAATGGGGTTTGTCCAAGGCCTCGGCCAGATGAACCGCGGCCGTATCTGTGGAAACCACG
>RPPU01000866.1 GCA_003819975.1 Desulfobacteraceae bacterium | reverse complement strand
CTTCGAGCCAGGCCTTTTCCGATGCCTTGGAGATCCGGTTAATCGATTCCTGCAGCGCCGGTTTGACTTCATTAATAAACTGGCCTTCGATGATTTCCGTGATCAACCCTTTTTCATCCACCTTCACATCCGCGTCTTTAGGATGCACATTCCTGCAGATCTTACCGACTTTTTGATAATGCTTCATGGTCTCCAAGCCGCGACGTTTCAATTTTTGTGGGTCCAGCCCCTGACCGTCCGCGTTCCAGCGTGCGTAAGCGGTCGAGCAAGGCGCGATAATCTCCACAAAGCTAAACCCGGGATGTTGCATGGCCTCCCGCAAAGTCCATTCCAATTGACGTACATGCAGCACCGTCCAACGGGCCACAAAAGAGGCGCCGCCGGCAGCCGCCAGATTGGGTAAATTAAAAGGATATTCGAAATTGCCGTACTGAGTGGTCACGGCCTTGGCATTGTGCGGAGTGGTTGAACCGACCTGGCCGCCTGTCATGCCATAGTTGAAATTATTGACACAAATAACCGTTATATCTAAGTTTCTTCTGGCAGCATGAATAAAGTGATTACCGCCGATTCCGGCTGTATCGCCGTCACCCGAAATGACCACGACCTTAAGTTTGGGATTGGCCAGCTTAAGCCCGGTGGCGAAGGGGATGGCCCGGCCATGGGTCGTATGAAAGCTATCCAATCGGATATAACCGGCCATTCGGCCGGTGCAGCCGATACCGGATACAATGGCCACATCGTCCATGTCCCAGCCCTTTTCCTTTTCCAGCCATTTTAAAGCGCTTAAAAAGGCGGTTAAAGAAGTGCCGAGACCGCAACCCTGGCACCAGATATGCGGCAAACGTTCGCCCCGCAAAAGATCGTCCATGGGATGCAACCCGGTTACCCAGTCGCTCTTGCCCAAGGGTTCATAACCCGATACTTTGGATGGGTTTTCAATCGGTGTTTTTTCCGAAGTCATTCTGGTTATCTCTCCTTTGCCTGATCGCTGATCGGCCGACCGGCAGCTCTGCGGATCGCGTTCAATACTTCATGGGGTTCCACAATATCCCCGCCCGGCTTTTGCGCGCCCTCAACCCGGGCTTTCCCGGCCGCACAGCGCTCAACCTCGCGGATCATCTGACCCATGTTGATCTCCGGTACGACAAAACCTTTGACTGTGCCGGCCAAACGGCGGATATGCTCTTCGGGAAAAGGCCAAACCGTAATGAGCCTTAAGAAACCGACCCGGATCCCCTCCCTCTGCGCCATCTCGATCGGATAAAGAGCCGTACGCGCCGAGATGCCGTAAGAAACCACGACTACTTCGGCATCCCGGGTGTCTTTTTCTTCCACCTGAATGATCTCATCGCGATGCAGGCGGACCTTGTTCATCAATCGGTTCACCAACCATTCATTGGCCTTGGCCGTCATCACGGGATAACCTCTTTCGTCATGGGTCAGAC
This sequence comes from Desulfobacteraceae bacterium, assembly GCA_003819975.1. Next base: position 364 of record RPPU01000866.1, on the reverse strand, counting down.
CGGTGATATGAAAGCGATAGCCTTCGCCGGCAATGGTCATGGGCGGGACAACGCCGTTTGTTTTTTTCGTATCCATATCGCGATAAATGCGAAAATGGTCCGGCGCTATATCGCCTTTATGGGCCAAAGAACGGTTGACGATCTCGATCTCTTCCGGCGGCGGAATAATCACTTTTTCGGTCATATGGCCCACTTCCGCATCCGCCATAATCAAAACCGGAGTGCGGAATTTCTCGGACAAGTTAAAAGCCCGAATAGTCAGATTAAAAAACTCCTGGGGCGAAGTCGGCGAAAGTGCGATGACCTCATAATCGCCGTGCGAACCCCACCGGGCCTGCATCATGTCCTGCTGGCCCACCAAAGT
>RPPU01000865.1 GCA_003819975.1 Desulfobacteraceae bacterium | reverse complement strand
GCATCAACCCGGCTTCGACGATCACATTGCCAAAGGGTTCCCGAATACTGGGAACAACAACAACATCCACGCAGGATAAAAACACATAAGGATTTGAAACGGCGCCCAGAAAAAACAAATTCTTTATTTCTTTGGCCTGCCGGCGAAGCATTTCTTCTATCGGTCCGGAACCGGCGATCCGGAAAGATATTTTAGCTTTGCATGCGGACAATAAACGCGCCGCTTCAATAAGGCTGGGCACGCCTTTAGGAGTGTCCAAGCGGCCGATATAACCGACAGACAAGGCGTGTTCGCGTAATGTCGGCGGCTTTTCTTCAGGTGGTTTGACAAATTGGATGCCGTTATAGAGAACTTTTATATTTTCATCGGATATTCCGAATTTTTTGACCAATAGCACTTTGGTCGCTTTTGAATTGGCCAGAATGATCTTCGCTTTTGCGGCATTGTCGCGGACAGCCTGCCCCTGGGCAGTGGGGATATTCCAGGCCATGCCCCTTTCATGAAAAAGGCATAAAGGGTCCGGGATGAAGCGCAGCAAGCGACGGATGGCCCGGCTTCCCAGATTATTGTAAAAATGCACGATATGGCGTGAAGAGCAAAGAGCGGCCAAAAAACGAATTTTAGAGAAAGTCGACCGATGGAGGTTATAATAATCCTCAACCGGGCCAAAGCGTTGATCCAGATCAAAATTTCCGAAAACCATATGGTGCAAAGAACTTTTTTCGCGGGCCAACCGGTAATAATCGACAAAAGATTGCTGCACGCCACCCAGACCGCTCAGTGATATCTGATGAATGACGGACGGGGGGCGTTTTTTAAAATAAAAAAAGCTCATTGACGTTTCGTTGCCAAAAAGAGTTTCACGGTCGCGGCAATGGTTTGCGATGCCCGGCCGTCGCCGTAAAGGTCTGCTTCAGGCGTAAAATACGATCCGTACACTTCTCGAAAAATTTTCGAAATATTTTTGGAATTCTGGCCGGCAAGGATGTTATGCTTTCTTTCCACGAGTTCCGTCCATTCCGTTTCATTTCTCAGTGTGATGCAAGGCACGCCGAAAAAAAAGGCTTCTTTCTGAACGCCGCCCGAATCGGTCAGAATAACCGATGCGTTCTTCTCAAGCAGGATCATATCGAAATAACCGACAGGTTCGATGAGCAGAAGTTCGGACGAAAAGGGGGAAAATCCGGCTTTTTTCAGATGCGCTGCCGTCCGCGGATGGAGTGGAATCACGATCCGCCATTTTCGCGCGAGATCCGCCAATTCCGTGAACAGGGAAAGCAGGCGTTCGGGATCATCGGTGTTTTCGGCTCGATGAATCGACGCCAACGCATATTTTTGGGGGCTCAAATTCAATCGTCGAAGAATCCCGCTTTTTGCTTGCGCCTGATCCGAATAAGCAAGAACGGCATCGTACATGACATCCCCGCTATTGACCACCAAGGGACGCCCCTCTGGAAGAGCGTTCACCTGATGCGGCAGAATGAATCGGCCGTCGGAGACAAAATGTCTGAAGCCTTCTTGTCTAAGGTTATCCACGGCTCGCAAGGTAGGCGCCAATAATAGACTCGAGCAGTGATCCGTAAGAACGCGGTTGATTTCTTCGGGCATCCGCCGGTTGAAGGATCGCAATCCTGCCTCAACATGCGCGAGGGGGATGTGTAATTTTACCGCAGTAAGTGCGCCGGCCAAGGTCGTGTTCGTATCACCGAAGACGATGACGAGGCCAGGCTTCATCTGTACAAAGATTTCCTCAAGTCCTTCCATCATCCGAGCCGTCATCGAGCCGTGCGGCCCGGATCCTACCTCCAGGTTGAAG
>RPPU01000864.1 GCA_003819975.1 Desulfobacteraceae bacterium | reverse complement strand
CGGCGCGGGCAAATCCACCATCATTCGCGCGGTGTATGCGGAGATGCGCGGATTGGGTTACAGCATTTCCCATACCAGCCGGGCTCCGCGCGGACAAGAGCAGAACGGGGTCGATTATCATTTTGTAAGTCCGCAAGAGTTTGAAGAGATGATCCGCAAAAAAGCGTTTGCCGAGTGGGCCAAAGTGTACCGGGATTTTAAGGGGACTTCCTGGAAGAGCTTGCGCGCGGTTCTGGACCGGGGGTTGGACGTCATCATGGACGTGGACATTCAAGGCGCCCGCAACATTAAAAAACAATATCCCGCCGGCGTGTCGATTTTTATTCTACCGCCTTCGCTGGAAGTGCTTGAGGCGCGTTTGCGGGCCCGGGCCACCGATGAGGAAGCGGTCATTCAATCCCGCATCGGCCAAGCCCAAGAAGAAATCCGGAACAGTTCTTTTTACGATTACCTCATTATCAACGACCGCCTCGAAGAGGCCGTGGCTGAAGCGCAATCCGTCATTCGGGCCGAGCGCTGCCGCCCATCGGTACGGTTTCCGCAAATCAAAGAACGTTTCGGATTGTAGCCCGCTTTCCACCGACGGTAGCTTTTGGGAGAGGCCATCTCAAAGGGAGTATAGGGTAAGATGAAAAAACTCGTGATCCTGACATTGGGTTTTTTGGGTGGGGCGTTCGTTTTGAGCCTTCTCATTATGCAAGGTATGGGAAAGGGCGTTCCCGGGAAGCAATTCATATCCACAAGTTTATGGGATCCCGTGGTCATCCACTTGGCTATGACGGCAGCCATTATCATTGTTTTTCTGATGGTTTGGGGGGTGGGAAAAATCATTGCCAAGAAGTTGAATTGGGGGAAATGGAAAACCGGCTTGGTTTATTCCCTGGGATTGTTGTTTTGGACTTTGATTTTCTGGATGGCTTATATTTATTCCATTCGCATGATAATGGGTTTTTCGTCAGTCCCGGTGCCATTATCCGTGGGACCCTTGATGTTGTCGCTCAAAGCTTTTGTTTTTTATTTTCTACGGAATGTCCTCATCCTCGCTATAGCGATGCATGTGCTGTTATGCGCGGGTTGGTTTTTGGCGCGCCGGTTAAAAAAAAGCAGGGTCGATAAATAAGTTGTCCCTTGACCGGACTCGTTTTTGCCTGCGAAGAATCCGCTTAAACGGACCAGAATGATGCCCATTATTAAGAAAAAAATGATCTTTCAACAAGTTGGGAGGGTCGGACTGGTTCTGCTTTTATCCGGGTCCTTTAATGCTTATGGAGAATGGTACACGCTCAAACCCGGCGTCAAACTCAGAAGCGGTCCGGGAATTCAACAATCCGTTATTCAAACGCTCGAACACAATCAAACCGTTAGAGTCATGAGTAAAAAGGAGACCTGGTTTGAATTGGAAACCCTAACCGGGCAAAAGGGGTATGTCAGAGAGGATTTGATATCGAACCTATGGATTAAGGTCCATAAAAAAGAACGCACCTTGTTCCTGATGAGAGACAAGCAAATTTTAAAGAGTTACAAGGTCGCTTTAAGTACGCAGAACCCCTTGGGAGATAAGATCCGGCAAGGGGACAGCGGGACACCGGAGGGAAGATTTTTTATTTGTGAGATGCTTAAGAAACCCGGCGAACCCAGATATGGGGCTCGCTCCCTACGTTTAAGTTATCCTACGATTGAAGATGCCCGAAGGGGCCTAAAGAACAACATAGTCAACTATGATCAGTATCTGTTCATTCTAAAACAAATTAAAGAAGCGCAAATGCCTCTGCAGAATACAAAGCTGGGCGGATCCATTCGGATTCATGGCGGCGGT
>RPPU01000863.1 GCA_003819975.1 Desulfobacteraceae bacterium | reverse complement strand
CACCCCTTTGGGTTTGATTGCGCTGCTGCTCTCCTTGGGATTGGCTATTGATGGCAAAAATGTGCTTCTGGGAGCCTCTCCTCTGCGCGATAAACTCGGTCAGCCGATTGCCGGTCCCGGTCTGACGATTGTGGATGACCCGTTTATCGAATACGGTCTCCATACCGCGGCTTTCGACGACGAAGGGACGCCATGCAAGGTAACACCCTTAATTGAAAAAGGCGTGCTGCGTAATTTTATCTACGATCGGGATACTGCCGGCCGGGCAGGAGTCAAACCCACCGGGCACGGCTCCAATCGCCGCCTGACTAATCTGGTGATTGAGTCGGGAGATGTGCCTTTTAAAACCATGCTGGCCGATATTAAGCAAGGGTTGTTGGTGCACAATTTCCTAGGGTTGGGCCAAGGCAATCCGATCAACGGCGAATTCTCGGTCAATGTTTGTTTGGGCTATAAGATCGAAAATGGCGAGCTGGTGGGGCGCGTCAAGGACGTCATGCTCGCCGGTAATGCTTTCGATGCGTTGAAAAGCATTACGGCCATCAGCAAGGAACGCGAGCGCGGGTATGGAGTGTACAGCTTGATGCCCTATGTCCAGATCGGTAGTATGAGCGTGACCGCAAAATAAGGTCCGATCACCTTGATAAGGCGGGCCGGTATTGAGGCATGACCGGCGACCAGGCATCCACGGCTTTGGCGGATTTGTCTTTGGTAAAAACCGCATGGGGCGCATGGGAGGGGATGGCGATTACTTCACCGGCATTCACGTCTATGATTTTACCGTTTTGCTCGAAATAAAGCACGCCCTCCAAAACCAGGGAGATTTGTTCACTTTCATGGGTATGACTTTCAAAACGGCAATGGGAGTCCACGTCAAAATAAGTCAACAGGGTGCGTTCGAGCGCCACCGCCCATTGTTTGGCGCCCGGGACGTCCCTTTGCAAGCCAAGGCGGGATTTAGAGAAATAAATTAATTCTTGTTTCTTCGAATTGTTTGTTTTTGTTTTTCTTCCGGCAGTTCTTCCAAAACTGTTTTAAAATATTCGTTATTAAATTGATTGGTCTGTGCGCATGTTTTCGAGCCCTGCTCGGTCAACTTGATTTGCATGTACCGGCGATCTTGAAAATTGATCTCAGAAAAAAGGATTGACAGTCGATTCTAAAGCCACTATATTACCGAAAATGAATATATATGACACAACCATGACTGAGTTCACCAAGGTGATGAAGGCCCTTTCAGACCCGAACCGGGTCAAAATTATCAAGATGCTTCAGCATAAAAGCTTATGCGTCTGTGAGCTTAAGGCCGCTTTGGAAATTTCCCAACCCACGGTATCCAAGCATTTGAAAATATTGCAAAACGCCGGTATTGTCATCACTGAAAAGGACGGCTTATGGGTCAATTGCAGCCTGACCAATGGAGACAGAAGCCCTTATGTTGCTGCGTTGCTTGGCAATCTTAAGCATTGGTTGGAAAACGATCCTCAAATCGAGAGCTTGCACAAAAAGCTGCTTTTGATCAATCGTGAAGAGGTCTGCGGCCGCTGATTTTTTATGATTATTATATTGTCACATGGAAATATGGCAATATAATAGTTTTGACGGGTTAAAGAGTTCAGGCCAGCCCTGCCGTAATGACGGCCCAAGCAGACTTATCCAGATTAAGTTAAGGAGGTTTTTATGAAAGAACGCTGGAAGTTGCTCATTATTTTTTTGGTCTTTTTGGCCTGTTATTTTATTCCCTGGGACAGCCTGACAATCCGCCAATCCGGTCTCGAAGCCTTCATGATGTTGCAGGAATATGCGCGGCAGCATGTG
>RPPU01000862.1 GCA_003819975.1 Desulfobacteraceae bacterium | reverse complement strand
GCTTTGCCTGAAATGTCGCTTTTCTTCTTAATATCCCAACCCCGGATCTCGATTTCACTCCCTTCCAAAAGCATTTTAAGCTGCAGGGAAAGACGATCGAGATCCAACCCGTATTCGAGCGTCGTTGCGGGCGCCTTGTCCTCCTGGGACTTGCGGAAGAAAAAAGTTTTGTCGTCGTTCAACATTTCGTATCCGATCCGCTTGGCCCGTTCGAGCAAAAAATCGTAATTGCTTAAATTATTCTGAAACAAATAAGGGTGCACGGTTCTGGTATCGTCGGCCTGGGCGGAAAGACCGCATTCCGATGCCAAGGAGGCGGCAATGTCGCTGTCTTTCATATCCTTGAACGAACGCCGTTGGGTCCCGAACTTTAACCGGTAAAGCTTGTCAAAGCCTCTGATCTCCATGACACTGTGTTCTCCAAAGCTCAGATCGAGGGCCGCGATTTCGCCCGTCATCATGTCCTTGGGCGTATCCATCCCCATCTTGATTTTCACGCTGTCGCCCGGCTTGAATGTGTCGAGATCGATCCCTCTCCAGTTGCCGTTCGCAAAATCCACGATATTGAACTTGAGCGTGAACATCGCGGGCAGGTTGATCTCTTCTTCAAGCGTGACGCCTTCGATCGCTCCCGTCAATTCCGCGGAAAGCTCGGTTCCGTTCAGCAGGATCGTATAATTCGCAACTTGAATGCCTGGGTCCGCCATATGAATCGTCTTATAATCCTGTCAATGCCTAAACAAAAATTTTACTGCTATGCGGATTGGGTATTTCTTTTTCAAACGGTAACTTCTTAAATCCGAAAGATAATCGCAAGATCAGCAAGCGCGACACCTGTACTTACAGACGCCCAAAACATATTTAATGGTCCCCAAAAAGTTTAACTGTTACGGCGCTTGCTGTTACTGCCCGGATGCGGTTAGTTGCCGTTTGAAAAAGAAATACCCAATCCGCATGCTCTATATATAAATCCCATTTTAAATCATTCACAACAATCTGCTCAATCCGGAATAATCAATATCCGGCCGATATCCTGCTCGCCCGGAAATATCAACGGATTGTTGATGCGATTGGCCAGGGCGATTTTGCGCCATTGCTTCGGATCTTTAAGCGCGTTCTGGGCGATCAGATCGAGCCGGTCTCCGGTTTTCACGGTCCAGAGTTTGCGGCACGCTTCCCGGCCTCTGAACTGGGCGTCTTCTTCCCTGGTGACGATCGATTTAAACACGAGCGTGATATCGGCCCGCACCGGAATGCCGGAGGAAAGGAACATGGAAAATTTCTGGGTGATCTTATGGATAATGCCCTTATACCCGAACCCGCCCCACACAAAAAGGCAAACCGGCGGCTGCCGCGTGCTCTGGCCCGCCACCGTGGGCGTAACCAGGGCGGTGAGCTCTTGGATTTTCTCCCGCACATCGGTTTGCTTTTCATACGTGTCATAAAACAAAGTGACCGTGAAATCATCCACGTTCACGCGCTGGAATTGAAGCTGTGCTCCTTCGCCCGTGACAACGCCGGTGCTGGAAAAAGTATAATCCTTGGGATTGAACATCACCGGGATATCCACCCCGGTGTCCAGAACTTTGATCAATGCTTTTTCCGCCATCAGTTGAGCCCTCTCCAATCTTTTTCGATCGCGATGCGCTTCTCAATGATCCGATAAACCCGGTCGGCGATCGCCTGAATCTCCCCATATTTGTTTTTTTTATCGTCCCGGTCGAATACCGTATGCGGGGGTTGCGGGGCGATTGCCGGCTCCGGCCCGGGTGGATTCGCCGAATGGGCCGGATTGGCCCGGCCGCCGGTTTTGAAAACAGG
>RPPU01000861.1 GCA_003819975.1 Desulfobacteraceae bacterium | reverse complement strand
TCCTGTTTTTTCTTTAATTTCAAAGGTAAAAGGCGCAGCACCTCTTCATTAATGACCCACTGGCCTCCTTTGGCTTCGCATGAGATCTGATCCTTGGCCTTCATAATCCAGATCCCATCTATTTTTTGACAAGACTTGCGATCTTCCGGTTTGGGGATCCAGCGATTGCCGCGGCTCTCGCACGCCGCCTGGGTCCAGGCCGGGATCCATTGCCCCCCGTTTTCTTTGCAGGCGTTCGGGTCGTCGCCGGCAGCGTCCGCGCAATAGGCCGCGCCGGTCACGCCGCTTTCGGCATCTTGACACAAACCTTCGATCTCCGCGCCCTTTTTATCTTCGCAGTATTCCGTATCCGGCCGGCCGTCCGGTCCCCGGCAATCGGCGCAGCAATAAGCCTCTCCGCGCAGCTCGCGGCCGTTACCCAAGTTGACGAACACATGGGTGGCGCCCAGTTCGGCGGCATGGTCCAATAACTCGTTCAGGGCCTTGTTATCGTAGTCCCAATAACCCCCATAGAGATTGTCCCAGAACAGCCAAGACCACCGATACCGATCGATGGCGGCTACATTTCCGAGAAATTTACATTGGCCTTCCACGGCATGCGCTTCCAAGGCGGAAACCAGCCGAACTTGCGAGGCCCGCGTGGACAGGGTCGATTTGGTCGCGCACGCGGATAGGCTGAGCAAAAAAAGGAGCCCTACAAAAAGAAGCACGGATCGATCAGACAGTTTTTTTGTTACATCGCCTTTCATAAGACCTCGGTTCCGAATAAAATAGGGCTTTTTAAGCCGTTTCTTTCCGCCAATTTTAAAAACTAAACCCTTGGGATATATCCCAGCACGGGAATGGATACCGTATCCGCGATATCGCTTTCATGACGAATAGGCGTTTTTATAAATTCAATTAAAAACACAATGCCGATGCCCAGCATCAAGCCGATCATGATTCCCATAAAGATAATCCTCCGACCGGCGATTTTTGAAGCCGCATAGGTCGTAAAGGGAGGGTTGATGATTTCGATATTGCCGACAATCCCGGCTTCTTTCATGTTCACTTGCAAATAGAGATCATCCAGTTTTTTAAAACGTTCCGCCGTCATCTCAAGGTTATTTTTCAACCGGCGCAGTTCCAATTGAATCTTCGTATCGCTGGTCACCTCCACTTCGCCGGTGATCTCGTATTTATTTCTGAAATCGATTTCGGCTTGTTCGGCTTCCAGATATTCCTGAAAAGCCTTATTTCTTTGCTCCAGGACAAATAAGGTTTTACTCTTGGCCACTTTTTTATTTCCTTCCAGGTTGGCCGCCCGCAAGGTATCCAGATAACTGTTGACCAGCATGACGCCGGGCTCGCGCTCGATCGTCCGGATGTTGATGCGCAGAATCGCCGTTCGCAGTTCGCTCTCGATCTGCAGCCTTCCCAGCAATTCACCCGTCAAGACTTCATCGTCAACGGAAACCGGGTTTTCCGCCGCATTATCTTTTCCGTGGACTTCTTTATTCCACTTGAAGAGCAGATTATAGATGCCTTCCAGAATTTGACGTTCAAGCCCCAGGGAAATCGATAAATCTTTTTTTGCTCGTTCGGGCAAAGCCTGGACCACTTTCCCGATCAGCAAGCTGCTTTTGGCCTTTTCCGCTTCCGCGAGGATGTAATCCTCTTTCGCCAAAGGCGGCGCCACTTCGTCTTCTTTAAATCTGGACTCGACTTGGGTGCGGGGTTCTTCAATCATTATGGAGGCGGTGGTGATATATTCCGGCCGGATAAAAAGCGTCATGCAAAGGGCTATGAAAACGGAAACGGTTAAGGCCGAAAGGACGATCCTG
>RPPU01000860.1 GCA_003819975.1 Desulfobacteraceae bacterium | reverse complement strand
CGGGAGCGGCGGCGGGGGCGGCGGAGGATGCTTCATGGGGTCGGCCGGCGGCCGGACCGGGGTATTCGAAGGGGTATTGCTCCTCCTGGCGGACGCGGTCCTCTGCCGTAACGTTTTGAAGCGTAAGCGTTGTTACCGGCAGTCGTGAAGTTTCGGCGTGACCGGACATAAAAAATAAAAACAATAAAACAAGAAAAGTAAACAAAGAAAGGGGTAAAAAGATGAAAAAAGGAATGATGGTTTTTTTGGGGGCACTTTTCGTTTTTTGCGGCGTGAGCTTGGGCGGCGGCGAAACCTATCATGACTATGCTTTTTCAGGGCGGGTCTATTTCAACGGCGCGCCCGCCGGCGGGGCCAAGGTGTATTTCACGGGTTATTTTGAATGCATGAATGAAATTCCGGGTCACCAGCACTGGACCGTCAGCAAGACTTTCACGGCCAATGCCAACGGTTATTTCTCGGGAACGATCAGGCAGTGGGGCGACTTCACCAATGCGACGCTTAAGGCTAAATACAGCGGCGTCTGGTCCCATACCATTGTCGTAGACAGCCCCGCTTACAACAACCCCAATATCGCGATTCCCATCAGCTATAATCCACCCGATGAAGGCGATCCGTGCGGAAATTATCCGAATTGCAATTGAACGGGCTTTGAATTTTTTCTCCGCGCGCCTTGGTCTTTCCTCAGCCCCGGAACAGGGAGGGAGCACGGCGCGCAAGGGCGTCAACCGCCCGGGTGGAGGCGGGATATTTTTTATCGGCAGAACGGTTTTGTAACCTATTTGTGATCGGGGGTGTGACATCATAGCGAACTTTATGAGCGCATATACAACTGCCTGAAATAGAGGATGAAATTTGATCCATAGGAGCACGATTCCTGTTGGTAATGAGTGAAAAGAAGAGCGGGACGTCCATTATGGGGCAAGAAATAAAGACACAGCGGATTTTTTATATTACCGGATGAGGGGGAGACATAGGTGGAGTTGAACCTTCCGACCGGCGAGGGAACGACCGCTAACGGAGGCGGTTTTTCATTCCTCACGGCTCTCTCCCCGAACAGGGGGAGAGAGCCGTTTCAATGACCTTTTGAAAGGCCGGAATTTGGCCGAACCGGCTTTGCCGGCCTATGCGCATTTGCAGGACAGTTCGGGCGCGGTCCTGTACTTGTCCGGGTTCGTTTCGAATGCGCCCAAGCGAACCGTGCGTCTGGTGCTTTTCACCGGAGAAGAACAGGGCTTGCTCGGCAGCGCCGCCTATGCGCAAAAAGTCGCCGACGAGCTCGCCCAGGACAACCAGAAGAAGGTAGTGGCGGTTTTCAACATGGACATGATCGCCTATGACAACGGCGAGCCCGCAACGCAGGGATAAGGACGCGGGCTCGTTGATAAGTAAATTTTTAATTAATGAACGGAGAAAAATCCATGAAACAAAAAATCAGGCTTCTGGCGATCGCCGTCGTTTTGAGTTTGGCGGGCTTTTTCCTTTTTACAGCCGATGTTTTAGCCGCCGACATCGCCTTCAGCGGCCGGACCTTCGTGGACGGCGTACAAGTGAGCGGCGTGAAAGTGATCCTGCATGCGCGATTCTATTCCGATTCCCAGCAACGTTTTAAAGTTCTGAAATTCCAGACCGTATCGGGCAGTAACGGCGAATACGCGTTCAGTTTCGATCGTCCCGCTTTTTACTGGCCCGTTTCCGCGGAATTGTTCTCGTCCAGCACGCCGGTTTACCCCGACGATTACTGCAACGGTTACCGGAGCGTCGGCATGGTCATGGGCGCCAACCGGCGGCATGTTTATGTCACCTGTCACGACCTTCCCGACCCGCCCGAGGATATTTAGAT
>RPPU01000859.1 GCA_003819975.1 Desulfobacteraceae bacterium | reverse complement strand
GTCCGTCATAGTTCCAGCTTATACCCGACGCCGCGGATGTTTTTAATGAGAGAGCCGGCGGGGCCTAGTTTATCTCTCAGGTTTTTGATATGGACATCCACGGTGCGGTCGAACACGTCTTTTTCGTCCCCCCAGAGGAGGTCGAGGATTTTTTCCCGGGAATAGACCCAGCCTGGTTTTTCCGCGAGCATTTTCAGGATAAGGAATTCGGTGGAGGTAAGGGAAACTTTTTGGTCTTTGACCAGGACTTCAAATTTTTCCGGGTCAATGGACAGGACATCGGCGATGATGATTTTATGTGAAGTGGGGGTGGTGATTCGTTTATTTCTACGCAGTACGACTTTGACGCGGGCCACCAGTTCCCTGGGGGAAAAAGGTTTTTTAATATAATCGTCGGCGCCTAATTCCAGGCCCAGCACGACATCGAACTCATCGGTTTTAGCGGTGACGATGATGATGGGAATGTCGGCGGTTTTACCGTTTTTCTTTAAGGATTTGCAGACATCCACGCCGTCATGGTCGGGGAGCATCAAGTCCAGGACGATCAAATCCGGGTGCAGGCGCTCCAATTGTTTAAGCATGGGCGAAGCCTCCGGGAATTTCTTGACCTCGTAACCGGCCTTGACCAGGTGGAGGGCGATTAAATCCAGGATATCCGGCTCATCCTCTACGACGAAAATCATTTTTTTTTCTTTCATGGGTTTTTAATAACAAAAAAAGCATCCAATGTCAATCAATTTTTAAAACCTATTAAACAGCGGGAGTGTTAAGGGTGTATAAGATAAGCGTTAAGATTCGGTTAAGGCATCCGGCTCAACCCGGCCCCCAGGGTTCACCGGGTGAAATTAATCGAAAGTTTTTGGGAGTCCGGAGGCATAAGCGCCTGCGCCCTCCGTGGTAAAATACTAGCTTGCATTCTCCGGCATATTGCTTTAGAATAATACGTGAGTAAAATTAACAAGGAATCTATGCAGCGTATGCGGGAAACGGTGACTCATCAGCCGGAGGAGCAGCCACATGTCGAACGTCAGCCCTGAAAGCCGGGAAGTGGAAAAAGCCGCCGTGCAATTATTTGTAAAGTTGGGCTACAAGTATATCAATGCGCCGGGAATCGATTCCTACCGGGAAATGCGCAGTGAAGTCGTGCTGGCAAACCGGTTTAGGGCCGCGTTAATGCGGCTCAATCCCCGGAAGGATGGCATCGACCTTATTAAAGCGGCGCGGCAAATCGCCGCGGTCAACGGCGATACACTCATGACCGACAACCGTTACGTCCATAAGCTTCTGGTGGCCGAGATCACGGCGACTTCCCCGGCACCGGAAAGGAGTTATCGCCCCATATCGTATCTCGATTTCCGCCAGTGCGGCAAAAACGATTTTGTCATAGCCAACCGGGTACACTACCAGGGAAAAAACGGGGAAATCATCCCGGCTTTGACCGTATTCGTCAACGGTCTGCCCCTGGCGGTGCTGCAATGTAAAGCCCCGTCCGCCAGGTTCGCCGCGACCGAAGCCATTAACGATTTAATCCGTTACCAGGAAAACAACGAAGAACTCTTCCGCTACAACCAGGTATGCGCTTGTATATACAAGGTAGGCGGCAAATACGGCGCCATCGGCGCCGGCGAAACGTACTACCACGAATTCAAAAGCATGGACAACTCCCAACTGGCCCTCCTCCTGGATGCCGAACCTACCCCCCAGGATATCCTTATTTATAACCTCTTCAAAAAGGAGAATTTCCTGGATATCATCAGGAACTTTATCATCTATGAACCCGTGGAAGGGAAATTAATGAAAAAACTGCCGCGGTACCAGCAAATCCGGGCCGTGAACAAAGCCGTGG
>RPPU01000858.1 GCA_003819975.1 Desulfobacteraceae bacterium | reverse complement strand
GGTCCATCATGTTTTCATTGGCATCGCCGACCACTTCATTGGCTTCATTCATAAGTCGGTCCGCTTGCTGTGCGCTCTCCGCATTCTGCCGGGTGATGCTGAAAATCTCATCGAGGGAGGACACGGCGATTCCCAATTCATGCACCTGACGGGAGAGGCTCTCGTTTATCTCCCGGGTTACAATACCGATCTGCTTGAGTTCTTCCTTGAGTTCCAGGGCGGTCTGCAAAAAACCGGATAAGCGCTCTTGAAAGGGCTTAAGTAAATTGCGCCAAAACAGCCAAAATAAACCTCCCAGAGCACCCGTTGCGGCCCCGACCGGCAGCCAAAACGGGAGATAAACTTTTTTAAAATTCCAATATAGCCCCAGGCCGGCCAAAGTCAGGTATAATATCAGCAATAAAAAGCCTATCAATATTTTTTTGGAAATCGACATATGTCTCAAATTCTAAATCAGTTGCGGTTATTCCTTGAGAATTAAAAGTTTCAAATGGGCTACAAGGCTAAAAATAGGACTCTCAATCATTTATGCAAAACCTATGCCATTTCACTTGGAATCCCGATGAAACCTAACAATGATAACTATTTAATTTTGTTGTTATTTTTTTAAGTTGGTTCATTTATGGTTTTCCTGAGTAAGGTTGTGCTATGATTAATCATCTGAATGGCTCCAATTAGGGCGTTCTTCAGGAGGTTTTGGATGAACTCAGCCCCAATATCCCTTAAGTCCTATTGTTTTTTTTTAGGCTTTAGCTTAATTTTTTCCTTGGCTCTTTTAGGCAAACCAGGCCTTGCTCAGGATATGAATACCGAGCCCCTATTGGACACGGCTTTGAAAGCCATTGCCCTGGACCGACCCGATCTATCCATCCGGCCCGATCTTTTCGATTCCAAATACCCTTTGGTGCTTTTTGATCGTTGGATGCGCAACCCTGTGCCGGCGCCCCTAGAGGCCCAGCAGATCAGTCGCTCTCTTTTCGCCTGCGCTTCAAAACCGGACCTTTGGTTGCGCGAGATAACCCGGGTCAATGGATGGGATATCTTTCCCACCCTGAGTGGCGGAGCCGATGGCCGCTACAATATCCCGGATCCATTGCCTCCGGAGTTGCGGCAAGCCATTGCGATTTTGTTGCCGGCCCTGCAAAAAGCCGACCGGGATTTCCAAAATATCATAAAAGCCCTGAATCCGGCGCAACGCGCATTACTTGAAAAATATTTTTATAAGCCGGGCAGTCTTCCGCCCGCTGCCGAACAAGAAGAAGATGAATTCGAGGGCAACCTGGAATCAAGGCAAGCAGTGGAGCTCCTGGTCCGGGTCAATCAACAAGCCATGCTGCAGGCCGGTTTGGAATTGGTTCAAGCGCTTGAAGCGGCCAAAAAAATTCTGGCCCAAAAAAAAGACTGGAGCGGTGTTCAAAGTTGTTCATTTATGACCGACCTGGGCCTGGTGGAGATCGGCGGCCCGGAAAAGGATGTGCATCAAAACAAAGCCGTCTTAATCATCGATCCGGCCGGAAATGATTGCTACCTAGGTCCGATCGCCGCCGGCGTCAACGGATGCGCCCTGGTCCTCGATTTAAGCGGCCATGATATCTATTTGGGCGAGAATGCCACCCAGGGCTGGGGGTTTTGGGGCATCGGTATTCTGAATGATCTTTCCGGTGATGACGTATACATCGCGCTTGATAGCGCCCAAGGAGCCGGTCTTTTCGGCCTCGGCTTTTTGATCGACGAACAAGGATCGGATCAATACAGCGGCGGCCGTTTTGTCCAGGCCGCCTCTTTCTGGGGTCTGGCTACGCTCATGGATCTGGACGGTGAAGACAGTTATCAATGCCGAACCTTC
>RPPU01000857.1 GCA_003819975.1 Desulfobacteraceae bacterium | reverse complement strand
TTTTCCAGGGTATCCAGTATATGCTTGCGCGTAAACGACGGGGCCGAGGACCGCACTTTCTCGTATAAGGCATCCAGGCCGATGAAATCCAGTTGCCGCAGGGTCATTTCCTCGGCGGCGGCACTTAAAATAAGCCGTTCCACCAGGTTCGACTGCTCCCAGATACTCTGGGAAAAGTGTTCGGCTCCCCCGGAAATGATCTCTTCTACTGCGTCATCCACGTCATCGATCACGGCGTCGTTGCGTTTTTTGGTTTCGTTCAGGGCGTTAACCAGGGTGCGGCAGAGCAATTGGGTCAGGTAAGGCTGGCCGCCGGTCATTTTCAGTATTTGCGCCACGGCCAGGTCGTCATAGTGCAGCCGGTCTTTAACCGGCTCTTTGACCAGGCGTTCGGCGTCCCGGGGTTTAAGGCGGCTGATCCATAAATACAGGGCGGTATTAAAGAATATCGACCAGTAATCCGCGCTCATCTCTTCCAATTGGTGGGTGCCGCAAAACAGGAAAATGAGTTTTTCTTCATGCTGCATTAAATGGCGGATATTGCTGAAAATAGTCCTGGAAATCCTGCCATCTTCCACGCGCATTTGCAGTTCCTCGAATTCATCGATCATGAGAACGATGATCTTTTCGGCCAGACCCGGTTTGATCTCCTCTAAAAACGCTTTGAAGCGGCTGAAGGAATCCACTTTGGAGGTGGCGGCGGGGCCGGGGAGCAGCGGGAATTGGCCGCGAATTTTAGCGGTAACCGTGGCATAAAAATCTTTTTCATCTTCGATGCCCTGCATATCGAGATTAATGGGAACCAGGCGTTTATCCGTGAAACCCAGGGATTCGATGCGGTTGAGCAGGGAGGATTTGCCGGTGCGGCGCAGGCCGTGGCAGACAATGGTATGATGCGCGCCGGAAGCCGTGATATTTTTGTCGATAAACGCGAAGGCATCCTCACGGCCAAAATAAAGTGGTGCTTCGCCCTTTAACGGCTGACCCACGATGTAGGGGTTTTCTATTTCTTTAAATTCGACCCTCTTCTTCACGAGGGTGAGGGGGAAAGAAAAGTCCAGGGTTTTGTCTTTAGACATTCGGTCGGAGAAGGTAACCGAGCCGCGTATGGTGGTTTTACCGGGACCAGGGGCGGAGATGGGAAAGGCAATTTCTTTTACGGTGTCCGATTCGATGATATCGATCTTTGCCTGGCTGGCGCCGCTGAAATCCATGAGGGGGATCCCGGCCCGGAGGGTAACAATGACATCCAGGGCCAATTCCCGGCCTTTGTTATGGATAGTGAAATAGAGCAGCCGCCCTTCCGTTGGGACCAGGATTTCCCTATTCTTCAAATCGACGGCTAACACCGCCGAACCCTGGAGCAGTTTGATTTCCTGTTCCACTAAACCCACGCAATTATCCAGGGCTTGTTGCCATACTGTGCGAAAAGGTTCATACAAGCTATCCGATGCCGCTGTTGCCAGGGCGGTCAGGTTCTCTTTTTGCTGTATAAAAAAAGAATATTTGGTTTCAAAACGGGTGATGGATTCTATTTTATCAATGCTTTTTTTTATTCTTCCTAAAGCTGATAGTATATTCTCTATTGAATGGAAATAAGTAATTTCAGAAGGCAATCCTGATAATCCTACGATATTGTCAATTACCTTATAGAAGTCTTTTATGCTACTGGAGGTCAGTAACCGATGAACAACAATTAGGGTGTTTATCATTTCTTCATTGAAACGAAATCCTTTTTCTCTGGACATTGCAATAAACACATACCTTATGCGGTCTTCCAGATTTTTGGGGACTATTTCTCGATTCTCTTCCGATGGAGTAATGAAAATATCTCTCCTAAAGAGCCA
>RPPU01000856.1 GCA_003819975.1 Desulfobacteraceae bacterium | reverse complement strand
TCACGAGTTTATGCCAAGACGGAGCAATGGGGTTTGGCTGATAGGTCAGGGCTTTATCTCTTTCTTTGATAACCCGGTCCGGCAGACCGTCGCCGTCCATATCCTGAAAGGCCGCGGAAACGACCGTCATGCCGGTCTGTTCGGATATGGCGTAGTAATCTTTATAGACATCCGTGGACATTTTTAAAACAAGAGGGGTCTTTAAAAATCCACTCCCGGTGTTGAAATAAACCGTAATGTCGGTGGGATCATTCATAAAAATGTCCGCATCTTTTACTATAAAGTCCGGCAACCCGTCGTTGTTGAAATCAAGCAGCTCCGCGGTCGTAACTTGAGTTGTCGAATTCCTGTAATGGGAGGATCCGATAGCCGCGTCACCCGGCTCATCCCAAATAGCGCCGTCGGAAAACCCATTGCCGTTGTTGAAATAAATCCCGATTTTGCAGACACCGTCCACAATGCGCTCCTGCACGCGATCCGGCAGGCCGTCGCCGTTTATGTCGATTAAATGATATCTGACATCCATAATGGATTCATTGTATTGCAAGTCTTTGTCATCCCCGTCGGGCAAGGGCCAGGGGACGCCGCTTTTAAATCCCGTTCCGTTATTCGGTTTCACGATCAATCGGCCGGCTTCTTTGATGACCCGATCCGGCAGACCGTCGCCGTTCATATCCATCAACTCAACCCAGACGCCGTTGGCATAAAATTTCTTTTCCCCAAAAAATCCTTTTTTTGTATAATAAGAGCGATTTTCTCGAATGCAGTATTTATCTTCGTTTTGATCCTGCATCTCATAGGAAACGGCCGTGGAATCGAAATCGTTTCCGTTCTTATTAAACCAGACCATAACTTTTTTATTGTGATCGTCCCCATGTTGTTTCATAATGCGGTCCGGCAAGCCGTCGTTATTCATGTCCAAAATATCGGTCAATTGGCCATATCGTTCATAAGATTTCTCGACATCGCCTAAGTAGGTCCGCCAACGCAACCAAGGACACGAAGTGGAGACGGTTTTTGAAGTTATGAAATCCAAACTTCCGTTTTTTTGAAGAACACCGAATCGGATGGATAGTTTGCCATCCTTGTCCGCCACGAGCCGCTCCGGAAGTCCATCCCCGTTCATATCCTGGAATACGGCCCGCACATCCGGTTCAGTGTCATCATCGAGTTGGCCGAAATCGTAAAAAGAATACTCGTCATTCATCATGACAATTTTGTAAGTTGTGGAGAAATCGACGGGTTTGGCGTCATCATAGGTAAACACCGTGGCCGCCGCGAAAAAAGGTTGGTTATCCGGGTATAGCGTACCCTGGGGTTCGATTTCCTTCACGCGCCAGTGCCAGGTAAAATTTTTGTCTTCCCTGATGTTCCAGGCCATGACCTGGTTATATTGACCATAATCCTGACCGTTAATGGAAATACTTTTAGAGCCCGAATATGTGTCACGTGTCTGCCTGTAAAGCGTGACGCTGGAGGGATAAGAGTGGATGGCGACCCGGCTGCCGGTGCGATAGCTGAACGGTTTGTAATAGCCGAACGGGAAATAATCGATTTTAATTACGTCTTTGGCCATCTCTATCAGAGCGCTTTTACCGATCACGATATATACGATCTCGTGCTGGCCTTCGGCCAGGTCTTTCCAGACATAATGGATGCGGTCATAATTGCCTTGGGAATACCGGTCGCTCAAACCCCAGGCATAGGTTTGGCCGTCGAATTTGCCGCCCTGGGCCCTGATCGCATAGCCGTACTCGGACCGGCTGCCGTCGTCATGCAGCACCACCCATTGGTTTTTGGTGTTATGGATATAATAATAAGCCTTAAGCACATTGGGACCGATTTGG
>RPPU01000855.1 GCA_003819975.1 Desulfobacteraceae bacterium | reverse complement strand
GCGGTGAAGAAAATCTTTCAAACCTCATTTGCTTCGTTTCTATCGCTTTTTTCTTGCATTCTGAACACTTTGAACGCTTTTCGCAATTCACTTGCTGTCATACCGTGTTCATAGAGGTGTGACGGGTAGGATTCGATATTTTCTTCATTTGCGAGTTTAAGAACACCATTCCAAGTTCCTTGGCTGTGGTCGTATATTTGCTCACGCCAAATGTGCACAATATGATAGCGATGAAACCAGCATTTACAATGATTCATATTTTCCTCCGCTTGAACTCCTCTGCAGTTCGACAAACAGGAATTTTCTGTTTCGCAGCTCGATCAGTTCGATATACGGTGAATTCAGAATGACTCGGAGGAGATCCTTTCCCCAGTCTGTTTTTTTGGACAGTTCAATGATCATATTTTTTTCCTTTTGGTTTGAATATGAGATCCTCGAAACTGAAGCGGTGTTCGAGCAGCCAGATAATCAGGTTATCCAGTTGTTTTCGATCTTCTTCGCTGTACTGAATTCCTTTTGTCTGCTTTTGGTAGGTGATGATTTCTTCTTTGAGGATGAGGACCAGTTTTTCATATTCGATTCCGGTCATTTTTATTCCCTTTTGTTTTCAATTCCTTGACGCATTTAGGGCAGAACTGTTCATCGGCCGAGAGATCCCACCAGCCGGCTTTGATTGAGAGGCGAAAGATTTGAATCAGTTCTTCGGCGTCAAATGATTCGATTTTCCCGCAGCGGGTGCAGCGAAGTTTTCGTTTCATGTTTTCCTCTCTTACTCAATAATTGCGCACTGATATTGCGCACTGATCGAGGTTGATGAGGATTTTTCCTTTTTTGATTGAGAATGAGAGATCTGATGAGACATTGATGAGGGCCCAGGAGTCGTTTTTGAATTCGATGATTTTTCCGATGATGATGAACCCGTTTCCCCTGAAGCAATATTCTCTATTCACTTCCAGGAATTCTCCGTATTTGGGATTTATCTTTTGGGAGGTCTCCCCTACCAGGATCGCCGCGGCGGAGATGATCAAACAATTGACTGCAATTCTTTTTTTGTTCATGGTTTCTCCTTAGAAATGGGGGTTTGGGGGACCCGGGGGTCCCCCAATTTTTCCCTTTTTTACTTGCTGGCCATATCGAGGGCGATTTTAAGAGCTTTTCTGTTGAGCATTTCGGAGTTTCCGAACCAGACTGAATCGAGGCGGGTTTCGGGGTTTTTTCCCCGGCAGTGGGTCAGGTATTCGGTGATGGCGTTGTAGGCTTCCCACCAGGTGTCGAATTTTTTGGATCCGTACAAGCGGGTCATGAAGATTTCCAGGATTCGTTTGACGAGGAGTTTGTTGGTTTCCTCGGCGTCGATTAGGTCTTGTTCTTGAGGTTGGATTTCCGTTTCGGGGACTTTGGTCCGGAAGACGTTTCTGATGTAATCTTCGAGGGTATTGGTATTGACGTTTACGGTGGCGAGGAATTGAAAGGCATTGGAGACGGCTTGGAAGTTTTGGTTGATGCCGGCGATGATTTCTTGTACTTTTTCGAGGTTGATTTGCAGGGTTTGGGTATGGCGGAGCTGGAGGATTTTCGTTTTTTCGCCTGTGAGAGACATGGCGAGGGTATTGGCGCAGACTACGCGGACGGGAGTGAGGCCGGTTCTGACGGTAAGGGATCCGTCGTGGGAGTTGGCGAGCAGGAGGTATTTTTCGATTTCGTCGTTGGCGCGGATGACGGCGTTTGCTTGGTTGAGTTTGGCCAGGAGCCAGATTATTTTTCCATTGCGGAGGGCTCCTGCGGTTTCGAATTTCGCGGCGCCGGCTTCGATGAAGGGTTGGAAGAATCGGAAGGCTTCGATGTTT
>RPPU01000854.1 GCA_003819975.1 Desulfobacteraceae bacterium | reverse complement strand
TTTCTTTCTCTTAAAGGAGGAGACGCGAGTTCCACCACATTCAGGCGGTAGTAAAGGTCCTCCCTGAAGCGTCCTTCTTTTACGGCTTTTTCCAGGTTTATATTGGAAGCGGCGATAAGTCGGACGTCGGCGCTGCGAGTAATGGTTTCGCCCACCCGTTCGTATTTTTTCTCCTGGATAAATCTCAGGAGTTTGGGTTGGATGGAGAGGGGTAAGTCGCCGATTTCATCGAGGAGGAGGGTGCCTTCGTGGCCCATGGAAATCCGGCCCTTGTAATCGCCGACAGCGCCGGTAAAGGAGCCTTTAGCGTGGCCGAAGAGTTCGTTTTCCAGCAAATCCGCGGAAAGCGAGGGGCAGGAAACCACGACAAAAGGTTTTTGGGCCCGCGGGCTCCAGTCATGGATAGCGCGAGCCAGGATTGTTTTGCCGGTGCCGCTTTCGCCGGTGATTAAAATATTGACAGCGGCGCCGGAAACTTCCCGCGCGGCGGCGATCAGTTTTTGCATGCCCGGGTTGCGGCTGGAAAAATCGATCTCCGGGGCAAGCGAATTTAAGTTTGATTTGAGGTCTGCGATTTGTTTTTGCAGGGAACGCAGCTCGAAGATTTTTTCCACCACTATTTTGATCTGGGCGGGGGTGAAAGGTTTGGGGATATAATCCGCTGCCCCTTTGCGAATGGCATCCACAGCCGAATCGATAGAAGCGTAAGCGGTGATAACCACCACTCTGGCGGCGGGAGAATGGGACTGCACATACGGGAGTAGGTCGAGCCCGTTTTTTGTACCCAGTCGCAAATCAAGGAAAACCACATCGAAGAACCCTTGCTTAATTTCCTCTAAGGCGTCGGCGAAATTACCGACCGCCCTAACGGCATGGCCTTCGATTTCCAGGCACAGGGAAATGGTTTTACGAATATTGATTTCGTCGTCAACCACCAGGATGTTTAGTTTATCCCGGTCTGATTTTTCTTCGGTTTTGTTCATTATCCGGTTCCTGGGAAGATATCCCGATGAAATTATACTCTTTTTCCCCGGGCAGGGCAAATTTCTTTTCGTGTTTGCCCGTGCTGCTGTCCGGCCACTTCTTTTTTTGAGCAAAAAAAAGCGCTCGCATTTTAATAATAAACCTTCTTCAAAAAAAGCCCATGCGCCGGGGCCGTAAAGCCGGAAGTTAGCCGCGAAGGTTTCTCAAACATAGCCGCGACATCCTCCAGGCTTCTCTCCCCTAAACCCACTTCCAGCAGCGTCCCGGTGATAATCCTGACCATTTTATGCAAGAATCCTTCCCCTTTAAAAGTAATCAGCACCTTTTCCCCGGCTTTAGCGATATCGATGCGCTCGATGGTTTTAATCGTGGATTTGTCTTTGCCCTTCATGGCGGTAAAGTTTTTAAAATCCTTCACGCCGACAAAATATTCTTTTGCCTTTTTCATGGCAGCGATATCCAGTGGTTCGGCAATATGATAAAAATAACTCCTTTCAAAGACATTTTTCTTTTCGGAATTCCACACCTGGTAAACATATTCTTTCATTTTAGCCATGTAGCGGGCATGAAACCTTTCCGGGACTTGCTCCACGGAAATGGCGCGGATATCTTTGGGCAGCCGCGCCGTTAGCTCGGCCTCGATCTCTTCCAGGCTTAAGGAAGAACGGGTTTTGAAATTCGCCACCTGGCCGAGCGCATGAACATCTTTATCCGTACGGCTGGCGCCGATAAGCTCGACTTTTTCCTTGAGGAATTGCTCCAATATATATTCGAGCCTGCCCTGGAGGGTGTGCTTTTTATCAGCCAAGCGCTGCCATCCGCAATAATTCGCTCCGTCATATTCAAGCACCAGTTTAATATTTT
>RPPU01000853.1 GCA_003819975.1 Desulfobacteraceae bacterium | reverse complement strand
TGCGAATATAATTTTTCAAGGTCTTTGTGCATGATGGCCGGGTCCATGGGTGCTTTTAAAACGATTTTACATTCGAAATGCAAACCGGCCATCTTGATCAACGGCGACAGCACTTGTTTGGCATCCGTTAATTCCAGTTTGCATTCTTTGAATTTATTTAGGTCCCGGCCGGATTTGGCTCCGCAAAAATTGACCGCTTCGCGCATGGTTTCGTTTAGGGGGATCGAGACCGTGAAATCCGCGGCTTTTTCAATGAGGCCGAAGGTATGGCGGGAATTACGGACTGCTACCATCAAAACCGGTCTTTGCCAGACATAACCGATGGTGGCCCAGCCGATGGCCATGGTATTCAACTTATCGCCCGCTTTGACGGTCAAGAAAGCGCCTTTGCGGATTCCGCTGATTGTTTTTTCGGTGAGGGTCAAGGGATCAATGTTTTTCATGAAAAATTCCTTTCTTTATTTTTTTTGATCCCGAAAAGCATGGGATCAAAAAAAATGAAGTTCCGGCAAAAACCGCCGGAACAAAATCCGTATCATGGATTGCAGGCGGATCACTAACTTTTTTCTTATCGACACCCCGGGATATTCAAAAATATTCTTTTTAATCAACGGCCCTTGAGAATCGAATCGTAAATCCCAAAAGGTCTATTTTTAGAAGATCCCGGTGTCGATGTTTTGGAATAAGAAACCTATCCTCTTTTACGCCTGACGGTGCCGATTTTGAGCAGTTCCGCGATATTGGCTTTGGGGTCGATGACCGGCTCAATCCAGGGTTTAGCGCAAGTCATGATGGTGCTGACTCCGGGGCCGTGCCCGGCGCGCCGGCAGTCGCTGTGCACGACAATGCCGATGGTGACGGCGCCCTGGCGATAAGCCCGGCCGTAACGGTTGTCATGGTCCATCAGGGCCACAAAATCGCCAAAGCGGATCTGATCCAACTGATATTTTTTGACCGTTGCGGGGTCGCTGGTCATGATATCATAATCGCCGCTCATCACATCCGACCTTCCGATTCCGGAGCCCATGCAGGCGGCCGGGACCATGGTTGTGACCGGCACAGCGATTTTAGAACCGGTTTTTTCTTTAATATGCATTTTTTTCAAAAGCTTGGGGTCCAGGTTCATGAGGGTAATCCCAGGGTGATCCGGGAAGCATAGCCCTTGGCCCCGGGCGCGAATCATGATTTTGTCGTCATAGGTCAATTTTTCACGAACAGCACGGCTGAAATGGACAATGATATGTTCGGATCCGCCATGGTGGCCGATGACCACTCCTTTGGCTCCGGCAGCTTTGCCCGAGACCAGTCGGGCTTCATTGCCCACGCAGGAATAGACCTGCAATGAATTATTGGGGTGTTCATCGGGCCTCCCGGTATTGGCCGTGCAACTGACCCCGGGTTCAACATGATCGCCGGCCCAGCCAAAAGCCGAGTCACCCACCTGGACATTCAGGGTAATGGCGCCGATTCCGGGTAAAATAAAAGGGACCCCGCCATGATCCACATTCCAACCCGAGCGGACGCGCGGCGGACCGGGCTGGCATTGCAGATAAAATTCAACCACCTTTTTTTCATTGGTTTTCAACATGATTTCTCCTGGAATAGGTTTACTCATTTAGACAAATAACACTATTTATTCTATAATAAAATAAGCCGTATCAAAAATCGAGATATATATCCGATTCCCGGAAAGCTCAAAGGAATTCCTCATTTTTTTGTTCGGGCTGGGTGATGAAAATAGCTCTAATGCATTTTTTGGGTTTTAATTTAGGGGAGAATCCATGGAAAAACAAGATGTTATGACCAGGAGAACCAATAATATCGTTTTGCTGTTGTTGATTCTGATAGG
>RPPU01000852.1 GCA_003819975.1 Desulfobacteraceae bacterium | reverse complement strand
CGAGGGTTCCGGCCGCGGCCGCGGTCATTTCACTGGCCATAATGGAGCCCAAGAACACGCCGTGGTTCCAGGACAAAGACTCGTGCACCACCGGCACAACCGCGGAACGCCGGCCGCCGAACAATATGGCCGAAATCCGGACGCCCTGGGGATCTTCCCAATTCGGGTCGATGACCGGGCACTGGGAAGCCGGGGCTGTGAAACGGGCATTGGCATGAGCGGCCGGGGTTTTGGAGAGCGGGGTCCACTCATTACCATGCCAATCGGTCAGTTTGGCGGGCAAGTAATCGGTCATCTCTTCCCACCAGACATCGCCGTCCGGAGTCAGGGCTACATTGGTGAAGATCGAGTTCTTGGTAAGCGCCAACATGGCATTGGGATTGGACTTCATGGAGGTCCCGGGTGCGACTCCGAAAAAACCGAATTCCGGATTGACTCCGTATAAATACCCATCTTCGCCGAATTTCATCCAGGCGATGTCGTCGCCCACGCATTCCACTTTCCAGCCCGGAATGGTCGGAATCAACATGGCCAGATTGGTTTTTCCGCACGCGCTCGGGAAGGCGGCGGCAATGTATTTTTTCTCGCCGCTCGGCGGCGTGATGCCCAAAATAAGCATATGTTCCGCCAGCCAGCCCTCTTCATGAGCCATGGCCGATGCGATCCGCAAGGCAAAACATTTCTTGCCGAGCAGGGCATTGCCGCCGTAACCGGAGCCGTAGGACCAGATCATACGCTCTTCGGGAAAATGGGTGATATACTTGTGATCGGCATTGCAGGGCCAAGGGATGTCTTTTTCGCCCGGGTTAAGCGGCTTGCCGACCGAATGCAGGCATTTGCCGAAATCGCTCCGGTCGCCCAACACATCCAATACCGACCGGCCCATACGGGTCATGATGCGCATGTTGTTCACCACATAACCCGAGTCGGTCAACTGTACGCCCACATAACTGATCTTGGAACCCAACGGCCCCATGCTGAAAGGGATCACGTACAAAGTCCGGCCCTTCATGGACCCGCGGTACAGCTCGGTCATGGTCTTTTTCATCTCGACCGGATCCCGCCAATTGTTGGTCGGGCCGGCCTCTTCCTGCTTCCGGCTGCAAATAAAAGTCCGGTCTTCAACCCGGGCCACATCGCCGGGGTCCGACTTGACCCAAAAGCAATTGGGCCGCTTGGCCGGATTTAAGGGCACATAGGTCCCGTTTTTCACTGCTTGTTGGGCAATCTCGTCGTATTCCTTTTGGCTGCCGTCGCACCAATGAATGGAATCGGGCCGGCAGAGGTCGGCGATTTCTTGCACCCAGTTCTGAAGTTTTTTGTTTTTGGTCATTGAATCCTCCGGTCTAAAAATAAATTTTGGATCGGAACATGTTTACGCCGCAGCCAAGTGCGTTTTTCTCTGTTTGCATTCGTTCTTGTTTTTTTGGGCGCACAGTTCCCCATTAAAGCATATCAGGCATATATAGAAAAACCGCCGCAACCTGTCAAGAAACTTTTACGCCGGAATCGTCTCCCCGGCGCCCCGCGGCATCGGCTATAATCTTGAGCAGTTTATCCGGTGATATCGGCTTGGACAAATAAAGGTTGCCGCCGGCCTCCAAACCCTGCGCCCGATCCTCCTCGCGACTTTTGGCGGTTAGAAAAATAACCGGCGTTTCCGCATACTCGGGCCGCAAACGAATCCGTCGACAAAGTTCATAACCGTCCATTTCCGGCATGATCACATCGATCAGGACCAGATCGAAAACCTGTTGCTCCATTTTGACGAGGGCTTCCGCACCCCGGGTCGCCGTGCCGATCTGATACCCTTCGGGTTTGAGCAACTCTTCAAGCGCCAAAAGAACCAT
>RPPU01000851.1 GCA_003819975.1 Desulfobacteraceae bacterium | reverse complement strand
GAATTATCGCAAGGCCCGGTTTTTGAACAGGCTGCCTTTCCTGCGCCGGCGGTTGCTGATCAAGGATCCGACTGCCGCATTTTTGAGTCAATATTTATGCAATCACTATCATTGCCGGGTATTGATCCTTGTCAGACATCCCGGGGCCTTTGCCATGAGCTTGAAGCGGCTCGGTTGGGGGTGGCATTTCAAGCACTTCTTGGACCAAACCGCCCTCATTGAGGACCACTTAAAAGAACTGGTGCCCCTGATGATTAAAAAGAATGACTCCATGGCCTACCAGGCCGGGGTTCTTTGGCTCTGCATTTATACGGTGCTGCATGATTTTTATCAGGCTGACGGTAATTGGAAGATTGTTAAACATGAAGACCTTAGCAGCAATCCTTTGAAAGAGTTTCGTGACGTGTTTCAATGGCTGGGTTTAACTTATGATCAGCGGGTCGTGAAAAGGATCGTGCAATTAACGGGATCGGAAAACAGGGTGGAAGCATCCAATAATAAGGTTCATGACTTGTATCGAGACAGCAAAAAGCTTGTGCATTATTGGAAAAAAACGCTTTCCGAGGAAGAGAGGACTGTATTACGGAACATTACAGAGCCTCTGGCCGGGAAGTATTATGACGACGCCTCCTGGGCTTAAGTCGTCAGGCGGTCTGTGGGCATGTGCGGGATATTCGGCGCTATCCATTTAAATGGATTTTACACAAAGGAAGATTTCCATTTTTTTTCTTCCTTGACGGATATGGTTGCCTACAGGGGACCGGATGCCTCCGGTTACCGGGCCGTCAATGTCAAACAAGATCCGGGCCATGAGGATCGGTTTGATGTGTTTATCGGTCACCGCAGGCTCTCGATCATTGATCTTTCAAATGCGGCCAACCAGCCTTTAACGGACGGCGCTGGGCGCTGGATCGTCTTTAACGGAGAAATATTCAATTATATCGAATTGAGAGATGAACTGATCCAGGAAGGCCAATGTTTCAAGACCGCTTCGGACACGGAAGTTATATTGGGAATATATAAGCAATACGGAGAAGACGGTTTTTCAAAATTAAACGGCATGTGGGCCTTTGCAATCGTGGATGGGCCGCGCAAAAAGGTTATCCTCAGTCGGGACCGATTTTCGATCAAGCCGCTTTATTATATTCACCGGGACGACCGGTTTTATTTTTCAAGCGAAATAAAACAGATTCTTCCATTGCTGCCCGAAAAAAAAATCAACGATAACAGCATGTTTGTCTATCTTGCCCAGGGTTTGACGGACCATAATGAAGAGTCTTTTTTTCAAGGAGTCTGTCAGGTGGCGGCCAAACACAATTTCGTTATCGATATGGAGAAGGGCGGTTTGGAAAAAAAGGCATATTGGAATTATTCCGCGGATGCAGCTGATGGATCAGGCAACTTGCCCGAAGCCGTCGAGACGTTTCGAGAATTATTCCTGGATAGTTTAAAAATGAGATTGCGAAGCGACGTTGAGATCGGGGCCTTGTTGAGCGGGGGTCTCGATTCTTCGGCCATCACGGTCGGCGCCAACGAGATCCAGAACGGAAAATTAAGCACGTTTTCGGTCATTTCCGACGATAAGAAATTCAGCGAAGAGCGGTTTATCGATCTGCTTTGCCGCAGCAAACAGATTCGCAATCGGAAATTGACTTTTCGGATTCATTCCGAAAATATACAAGAAGAGTTGGAAACGGTCCTCCACCATCACGACGAACCCTTCGGGGGATTCAGCACCCTGGCCCATTTCAAGATTCTCGAATTGTTGAAAAAGAACAGCGGTCTCAAAGTGGTATTAAGCGGCCAGGGTGGCGATGAAATATTGATGGGATATTTTAAATACTTCTTTTTTAATG
>RPPU01000850.1 GCA_003819975.1 Desulfobacteraceae bacterium | reverse complement strand
GGGGAGATGCTCCAGAAAATTACTTTTAAAAACGACATCCGGGGACTCATCCGGAAGTCGGCATTCTTTCGAACAGTCCTGTTGCAGGAAAACAACGGAACCATGCAAATGAACTCCCGAATCAGGGTTCAAATCCATCGCGTATTTTTTTCCGGCACGGATATTTTTTATGAACTCGCCCCATCCGCAACCGAGATCCAGCACATGGGCTTCCTTCGGAATAACTTCACGAAGAAATCTCCGGCAGATTATCTTCCATACATCATTACGATATTGCTGAATTTTTTCAAAACGGATCCGGTATTCATCACAAAGCGCTTCTTCCTTTGTTCTGGTTGTCATCATCAGTCCTGAACCTCCCTTATCTCCAGAGACCTAATGGTTAGTTCACCCGGCCCGGAAATGGGGTCCAGCCTCAGTTTCTCACCAAGATTCGGATAATCCAACACGATATAGTTTTTATTATCTCCCTTGTTGATTTTTACCCGGATCGATTTTCCCTCGGAGAATGATGGATCGCTCTTGTCGGAATAAAACACCTGCAACATGGAATCGACCGACGACGCCATATCAACGTACATGATATATTTCTTATGCGCAGCAAACGACATCGGAGGAAATTCAATGATTGGATCATCCCCTCGTGATTCCAGACGGAGAGCGCCCCCCTTTTCAACGTCCGGCTTAATTATCGAATTAAACTTTAGGCCTGAGCTTCCATCCTCAATAAAAAACCTGCCGGCGTTTTCGAACATCCTGCTGACGTTATCCTGATTCGGTGCCTTCTTGCAAAGCGCACCGGCAACGCTCTGGAAACTGACCGCATACTTTCTATTCCAGTTCCGCCTCTTCCCGACTTCGGTGATCGAAAATGATTCGGCTATCTTTTCCGCCGGCCATGCGTCATATCCATACAATTTTCCAAAATCAGTTGTGCTCTCAACCAATGGAGAGATAATGAACCCTGTTTCGAGCATTCCGGAAATGACACGAAATTCTTTTTGTGAGCCATCTCTCAAAGTGAATTTAATTCTCAACTGGCTTGGCTTGAAGAAAAATGCCGCTATCCTTCCGTAAATACTTTGTTTTATCGATATTTTTGCAAATATGGGGGATGGCGAATCCGGAAGTCTTACAGCGTCTCCCAACGAATAGAGGCCATCGGCTATCGCCGACAAATTTTCTTTTTCGTAAGAACCAGTACGACGCGCCAAAAACAGGTAGCCACTCTTCTGCCCGGTGGGCTGGTACCGCGCCAACAGCACGGGCCAGCTTGCCCCATCTTCCGCAGAAGGAAGCCTCCCGTCTATTGTTTCAACCCGAAAAACGATATTATCTGGTCCATCCTGGGTCAAAAGATGTTCTCTATTTTTTTTTATCAAAGAAGGCGTATAGGCGGAATAGCTTTGAAACACGGGACGGGGATTCCACGTATTTCCGGAAGCGATCAAATAGCCCTGGCCATTGGAATAAATATCGGTTGTTCCTTGAAGCAAAGGGATTTGTTTTTTTGCGTGAATTCGGGCAAGAGCCTTTTGAAATTCATGCACAAGCCGGTCGTCCCCCAATCTGCTCGAAATACCGTTCCATGATGAAAGATATGTGTCATGTATCCTGTTGATAATTTTGTTTCCTGAAACACACGTATAGTGAATCGTGCTTCTAATCGGTTTTGTTGAATCAGCGAATTTAATTCCATCATATTTGACTTGAATCCCCCCCCAGACAAAAAGCCCCAGCAGGACAACAAGCAAGGCGCTCTTTGAACGAAATATGAAGGCGAATGCTATTGCTGCAAACAGGATCGATATGCCGCCACCGACCGCATGTGCATCGTGGCGGACGAACCCCCCTTT
>RPPU01000849.1 GCA_003819975.1 Desulfobacteraceae bacterium | reverse complement strand
GTTGATTACGCTGCCGGTGAAAGACCCGTTTGCGTGGCCATGGGACGCATAGATGGCGATGCCTATCTCGACCTGGTGGTTGTGAATCACAATAGTGATAACCTGTCGGTGTTTTTGAATAACGGTGATGGAACTTTTCAGGCCGGCGTAAATTATGCGATAAGTAACGGCAACGAAGTGATTATCGTCGATTTGGACGGCGACGGTCATCAAGACCTGGCTGTCGGCGCTGATTCTCCGGACATCGTTTCAGTGTTTTTAAACAACGGTGATGGAACCTTCCAAGCCGCGGGCTCTTATTTTTTACCCGATCCCCCGAGTTCGATTGCCGCCGGGGATTTAAACGGGGACGGCTATCAGGATTTAACGATGACCGCGTCCTCGCGGGTTTGCGTGCTTTTAGGCGATGGTGACGGAACGTTTCAGAATCCGACCGATTATAATTACGGAGAAGAACTGGATTCCGGAATTTTACAGGACTTGAACGGCGACGGCCGTTTAGATCTGATCATATTGACCGGAGACGGCAACTCGGCCGGTGTGTTTTCCGGTAATGGCGACGGGACTTTTCAAGCCGGAACATATGATTTTTATGGAGTCGGCAATATTCCTGTAAGCATGGTCAAGGGCGATCTAGATGGAGACGGCGACCAAGACTTTGCCGTTGCCAACCAGGAGGGCAATGATATTTCCATTCTCATCAATCAGAGCAGCAGCAGCTCAAGCGGCGGCGGATCGGGGGGATGTTTTCTTGCTGCTGCGACGCTGAACGGGTTGTCTGGGAGAGGTTTCGTGGATTTATGTCTATTCTCGGTCGTGGTATGGGGTCTTCGGCCGAGAAGGGTTCTTAGGAAATAGCGTTCAAGTATTTGTTGTTCAATTCAGAAGGGATCGTTAAAACGCCCCGCCATTTGTTATTGGGAACCCGGTCCTTTCAAATTCCTTCAAATGACTACTCCACATACAAGATATGATCAAAAAAATGGGAGGATAAAGCCATGGGTTCGTAAGGGCTTGATTTTTAAGAAGAGATTGACTTTAAAGATCGGTCATAGTAATAATACGATTTAAAACAGGCCCCAAACGAACGTTCTTCCGCTTTGAAATTTATGACAAGGAACAACTAAATTATAGCAATTGAAAGAGCAAGTGCGGTTCGCGAAGAGCCTGGATTGCCAATAATGTTTTGCGGATAATTAATGATAAGAAGGATGAGACAATAGAGGACCGGGAAATGAAAAAAACAAATCTATGGGTTTTGTTGGTTATTTTAATGGTCACTGTGTTCCTATCTGAATCGGTTTCAGCGGCACCCCTTTTTAATACCCGTCGGGATTTTGCGGTTGGAGATGGTCCTGCCTCCCTAGTTTTGTGCGATTTTAATACTGATGGTCATATTGATATGGCTGTGGCAAATATGAATAGCAATAATATTTCTATTTTTTTTGGCATTGGTGATGGAACCTTTCAGGCTGGCACAAACTATCCAACCGGAACCACCCCTTCATCAATTAGTTTGGGAGATCTTAATAATGACGGACATCCTGACTTGATTGTCACTAATCAAGATGGCAATGATGTCTCCGTGTTGCTTTCTAAAAGTAATGGTACTTTTCAAAACGCGGTGAATTATGGAGTGGGTACTGCGCCTTC
Source organism: Desulfobacteraceae bacterium (assembly GCA_003819975.1). The sequence continues at coordinate 204 of RPPU01000849.1, read as the reverse complement.
TTCATGTGGTTTGGGGGATTTTAATGGCGATGGAAATTTAGATTTGGTAGTAGCAAATCATCTTAGTCACAATATTTCTATCCTTTTAGGCAATGGCGATGGAACTCTTCAGGTGTCTATCACACTTAATATAGCGACTTTTCCTCGCTCTCTGGCGGTTGGTGACTTTAATAAGGATACCTATGCGGATTTAGTTGTTTCCAT
>RPPU01000848.1 GCA_003819975.1 Desulfobacteraceae bacterium | reverse complement strand
TTCCATTGGCGCCAACACGCCCGGTGAAGTGGAAATATCCGTGGGCGGCCAGCGCATGGTCTACCCGGCCAGGTCCGCGGATGCCAAAGATATCCCCAGGGGGAAAATCGTTCAGGTGACTCGGGCGGCGGCCGGAGAGCTGTTCGTCAAGGAACCCAATCAATAATTCAGCGGTCCATTACGCTGCAAAATACACAGGAGGAAAAACCATGTTTGAAGGTCTGCTTATGCCGTTTATGATTATCCTGATCGCCATCGCATTTATTTTGATCGTGCGCGCCCTGGCCAGTCGTTACAAAAAAATACCGCCCAATGCGGTCGGTATTTTTTACGGAAAAAAATATTCCTATAAAGACCCGCTCACCGGAAAAACGCAAAGCCACGGTTTCAAGGTGGTCGGCGGCGGCGGCCGGATTTTGCTGCCTCTGGTCGAATCTTATCAGGAAATGTCGACCGCGGCCTTCCAGACCGAAATCGACGAAAAAGGCATCCCCAATAAAGACAATGTCAAGATCAATGTCAAGGGCGTGGCCACCTGCAAAATCTCGAACATTCCCGAAGACCTGATGAACGCAGCCCAGGCCTTCCTCGGCAAAGACGATGAAGAAATCAAGGAATTCGTGCAAAATATTTTAAAGGGCCACCTGCGTTCCATTATCGGCAAGCTCGATATCGACAGTCTGCTCCGGGAACGCGATGCTTTCAACAAGCAGGTCATGGAAGAATCGTCCGGCGAACTTAAACGCTTGGGCATTCAAACCATCACCCTGGTCATTCAGGAAGTAGGCGACGCCTACGGCTATATCGATGCTTTGGGTAAACGCGCCGTGGCTGAAGCGGTGCGCGACGCCAATATCAAGGTGGCCCAAGCCGACCGTGACGCCGCTATTCAGGTCACGACCGCCCAAAAAGAGGCTGCCACGGTCAAAGCCGGCAATGAAGCGCTCATTGCCCATGCCGAGATGGAACGCGATGTGAAAAAAGCCGAATACAAAGTAAAAAGCGACACCCAGAAAGCCCAGGCTGAAAAGGCTTTTGAAATCGCCAATGCCGATCAGGACAAGACCCTGCGCGTGAAGCAGGCCGAGCGCGACGCAGCCGAGCGCGAAGCCCAGATTCACGTTCAGGAAAAAGAAGCCCAACGCAAGCAAATGGAACTTGAAGCCACCATTGTGCGCCAGGCCGAGGCTGAACGCCAAAGAACGGTCATCGAGGCCGATGCCGCCAAACAACAAAAAATTCTGCAGGCCGAAGCCGAGATGATGAAATTGGTTAAGGAAGCCGAAGGCCGCAAGAGCGCCGATACCCTGACCGGCGAAGGCGAGGCGAACAGGACCCGCGCAACTTTGTTGGCCGTTGCCGAAGGCGAGGCCGCTAAAAAGAAACAGGCCCTGCTGGCCGAAGCCGAAGGCACCAGCCAGTTGGCCGAAGCCCTGGCCAAAATGACCACCGACGCCAAACTGATTTTGATTTTGGATCGTTTGCCCCTGTTATTCGAAAAGGGCGGCGATGCCATGTCCAAGGTGGCGGAGTCGGTCTTCTCCAGCGTGGCCGCGCCCCTGGGCAGCATCGACAAACTCGAAATCGTGGACATGGGCGGCGGCCGGGGCCTGGAACAGATCAGTTCGATCGTGCCCAACACCGTATTCAAGACCATTGCCGCGGCCAAAGCCCAGGGCATCGACATCACCAAGCTGCTGAATTTTTTCGGCATCAACATCGATGATGCCTTAAGAATGGTCGGCAAAGCGCCGGAGGAAGAGTCAAAAAAGAAGTAATTATTTTGTATTATAAAAATTGAATTTAATTCAAAAAACAAGATTTTCATCACCAAGACAGTTAAAATAAAATTACTAA
>RPPU01000847.1 GCA_003819975.1 Desulfobacteraceae bacterium | reverse complement strand
TTCGAAAAAGGTGTTGGCGATAAAGGCGTTAACGTGGACGGCACGGATTACCAAACCGCCGAATTTATAGACGGCGCCCGGATGCATCTGGCCTATGGCGGCGAACGCTGGGCTTTCAGTTATATCAAGGAGAATTTTCAATCGGACAGCCGGAGATACATCCATCTCAACGGCCGGGCGGAAGTCCGGTCTTTCGCGGTTGGAGCAGACGGCAGCGTCAGTCCTCATGCCCTTACCCTCCTGCCCGACGGCCGGGCGGCGCTGGTGTATCTGAATGAAGCAACCGGCGCCGTGATGCGCGAAATCATCGGCAGAACAAACGGGAGTTCCGCGGAAAACGACGCGCCGCCGGTCAAACTGCGGCTTCCCCAAAACACTTTCTCCTGGGGCGAACCCATACGGCTGCAAATCACTTTGTTCAACCGGACCGGAGGAACCCTCTATCGGGAAGACCCTCTGCGGTCGGTGAAAACAAGGGTGCGGCTGACCCAGATGCTTGATAAGATAACAACGACAATGACGTTTACTTTGAGCGGCAAGTGTATTGTTGAGGCCTGGAACGGTAAGGGTCCTTATCCGGTTCCGGCTTTGGAGTTGGCTCCGGACGCCTCGGTTTCCTATCAAGTAGATCTTTTGGAACGCCTGGCCGGAAGGGGATCGGAAGCTGCCCCCAAGTTTTGCGACAGTCATCGCGGAGAGCTTCTTTTCAGCCCCGGGCGGTATGAATGCCTTGTCCGGGATCGCAATGGCGAATCGGCCCCGGTGGTTTTTTCGGTGCAATGGACGCGGGCCTCCGTGCCGGCGCTCCTGCGGATTGTGAAAAACGCGCAGGCCGACGAACAGCGCCGTCGTTGGGCTTCGGGTGAATTATCCCGTTTCGTGGAGACGTTCAATATCGCGCTCCGCGACAGCCGTTCGCAGGGAGGCTATTGCGCGAATCCGTTTTCCGGTTTTGCCTTAGCGGAACACCATGCCGATGCAGAGGCGAAACTGGCGAAAGGCATCGTCGATTTTGAAAAGTATTGGGATGATATTAAAGACGAACCGGTGGTGGATGCGGTCTTGCGCATGCTCAACGGAAAAAAATAACGGGACCTGATCTTATCATATCTCTCTGGGGTCGGAGCAAACTAAGTCGTAGAAATAATGACAGCATTGGCTAAAATATAGTTCTTTTTAGGTCTTAAAGCACTATTTAAGAGCATTAAATAAGCCTTTTAAGAAGTGAATACCAACAAACAAGATCGCTTGACCCGATCCGGTTAAATTATATTCATGGAGAAATCATAATGAACAAACTCAATTATTCCATCGCCGATGAGGTGTTTAATCGGTTTCCGGATTATGTGCGCGGGGTAGTGCCGGCTTATGACTTGAAAAACGGGGAATCGCCTGCCGAATCGATCGGGATGTTGCGTGCCGCGGAAGCGTCCGCGCGCGAGCACTTGAACCTGGAGAGGCTTGCCGAACATCCGCGCGCGGCTTCCTGGCGGGAGGCATACTGAAAATTGTAAATGGCTTGGTGACGTGCTTGATTATCAAGATAAATTCTTCTAATGACTGCTTGCCATCTTCAAAATTGACCGGGCTCCCTATGCAAAAGAAGGGAATCAAATCATTCCCCATGACGAATCAGGCGGAACTTTCATGTTGAGGCTTTTCGTTAAATTGCGAAACTCGACCCGGCAATAACGAAGGCTTTGTCTCTTGTGAGATGATTCTCTTTTTTTGGAATAAGGCCTTGGAAAAGAACCCTGCGGAGGCGCAGGATAAAAACAGGAATATTCCCGCGATCATTCCGAAGGGTTGCGCGCCGGAAAAACCGCCCACCAAAAGGTCCCGTTGAAAAACAAATAAGACGACTTTAAG
>RPPU01000846.1 GCA_003819975.1 Desulfobacteraceae bacterium | reverse complement strand
GTCATCGAGGATGCGGTTGTAAAAAGGTTTACTTTTATCGAAAGATTATTCGATGGATACATCCGAATCAATACCTTTAATGACCCGGGCGGCAGCCGTTCCGATACCCAGCCCTATGTCGCCCACGACTCCCACTTCTCGCTCACGTCTGTTTTGCCGAACCCGGTTGATCCGGACAATGGATCCTTTCAGGCGACGGTGACCCGGCCCCTTGCCATCGAAGAGTTCCGCTTCGGGAGCGACGGCGCGGAAGCCTATGTTTACATCGATCGTCTGATCGGATCAACGGGCGGATTGCTTTCCATCCGTAACGGCAAGATCGTGATGCGGTTTCCTTTTATAGAATCAATACGCACGGGGGCCATTAAAGTCTGGGCCAGGGATGCCATTGGCAAATCTTATCGCGATAACTGGCTGCCCGACCTGGATGTGCTCGATTTATCCGTTGAATTGGAGCTGACACCCGTATTATTGGACGGCCGGCAGATCGGTTACGCCGGCGTAAGCGCGAGGACCCATGTCGATCTCGATGGAGCGGGAAACAGCATTGAAAGGAATATGGAGAGTGCGCTCGCTTCCAAGATCGAAAGCTCTTTTATCCAGGCCTTCAACCATGCGGAAATCAAAGCAATGTTTGCCAAGAAATTCACCGAAAAGGTCAGAAGGTACTTAGACAACCGGTTTTGGTGGGTCGGCGTCCGCGGCGAGGGAAATACCCTAGTGCTGACCCATCGTTGACGAGAACATGGTCAAGCCGCTTAAATCCCGGCGGCCATCCATGTGCAGCCGTTTCCCGGACAAGGACATGCAGATGGTGTCTTATTATGCAAAAAGGCCCATTATAACGACAAGCCCGATGCTGGGAAGCTGGAATATATGAAACAACGTATTTCGCCCGGATACGGTTTCGGGAAAAATCATTAGGCGTAATAAGACGACTATAAAAAAATATCCTCGTGTGCAAAATACAGTCAAACCCTCTCTTAGTAAGAAAGACCCGCAATATTTCGGAGCCTGGATCTATACCGTTGAATTTTCAGGCCTGTTGCCCGTGCCGGTTTATATCAATATGCAAATCGCAGATAATGCCGAATCCAATTCCGACATTGCGGAGCTCGGTTCATTTTTTGAAGAAAACAGCGACAGGGCTGTGGAAAATTCGAACATCAAATTCATCGTCAATCCGGATTACGGCATATCCCTGCCGTAATCCGGCCCGGCAGAATGAACAAATCCTGCCCGGGCAAAACGACCCAACCGGGCCAAGGCCCTATGGAATATCGGTCACGAATATATCCTTCCGATTATTAGTATCGCCGGGCACCAGGTTGGCGGCGTTCGACTCAAAGGCCACATAGCGGCCGTCTCCTGAAATCATGGGCCGGGCGCTGTGATTATCGGCTTGATGACCGCCGGCATTGACACTGACGCGAGTGGTGATGCCGGTTTGGCGGTCATGGACAAAGATATCAGTTTTTAGATTGGTGTCATCGGGCACCAGATTGGCGGCCTGGGAGGAAAAGGTCACATAACGACCGTCACCTGAAATCGAGGCTGTGAAACTGTGGCCATTGGCGGCCTGATTGCCATATGAATCAATACTGACTCGGGTGATCGAGCCGGTCAGGATGTCAAAGACAAAAATATCGCTCCGATTATTGGTATCACCGGGCACCAGGTTGGCGGCATCCGACTCAATGGCCGCATACCGGCCGTCACTTGAAAGCGAGAGAGTGGTAGCCATCATGTCGCTGGAATTGAGGCTGAGAAAAGTGGTCGCACCGGTTTGGCGGTCATGGATAAAGATTTTCAACATTGCACGTGATACAAAAGCCACATAACGACCGTCTCCTGAGATCACGGGCGGGCTGCTGG
>RPPU01000845.1 GCA_003819975.1 Desulfobacteraceae bacterium | reverse complement strand
TTTATCCGTGTGCGATTTTAACTGGCCCGCGTTTACGGCATTATCGGCGGCAACCCGGCTATCGGGACAAAAACCCGTTAAAAGGGCGGCCAAAGCCGTCGTAGTGGCCAGAAAGCCTCGGCGGCTGAGGCGCCAACTCCCTTCAACCTGTTCCAGATTGTATAGTTCCGGTTCGCCGTCGGGAACGTTTTCAATCTGGGATTGAATCCTGTAATAAGGTCGCTTTTTTATCCCCATCATCTTCCTCTATTCTCTTTGGCTTCACGTTCGTTGCCGCGCTTGAAATGGCCGGTCAACTTGGCCATAAGCAATTGCCCGCCCTGTTGATCCAGGCCGATAATTTTAGCCATAAAGGTCCGGGCTTCCCGGCCTTTCAGAATTTCGACCTGCTTGCCGTTCCAGAAAAGAAACACTTTATCGTCCTTGCTCGCCTGGTAGCTGAATAAGTCTTTCATACGTATCCGTCTTTTCCCGTCGAATAAAGCGATTAATCTTATTATTGCATGAAAAACAGCCGGACCAACCGGAGTAGGGGTTCAAAATTTTGAACCCCTACCAGCCTACGCGTTATCCGGAATCCTATTCGGAAGGCATGGCTCACGCGAGAGCAACGCTCTGTTTTTTGCAAGGCAGTCGAAAGAACCCTAATACTTTTTTGACAGGATGAACAGGATTTACAGGATTTTAAAAAAGATTAAATAGTTTAAATTTTTATCCTGTTAATCCTGTCTAAAATTCTTAATCCTAACGGCCGCGCAAACTTTGCAGGCTCTGCACCAATCGCTCGATCTCTTCCTCCGTGTTATAATGCACCAACCCGACCCGCACCATGCCGCCCAATTTTTCGATATCCAGCCGCTCGGTCACGGCCAGAGCATAGTAATTGCCGTCCCACACGAAAATGCCCTGCTTCCCCAGATATTCGGCCACCTGATGCGGCGTAAACCCTTCCAGCCGGAAAGAGACTGTCGGCACCCGTTTGCTGAACCGAGTCGGATCCGTAATACCGTAAATCTTGAGACCCGGGATCTGCTGCAAACCCTGCACTAGTTTTTCGATCAGCATCAGTTCGTAAGCTTCGATCGCCCGCAGACCGGCCAGGATGCGGCTGCGCCGATCGGACTTTGCCGGACCGGCCAGGCTCGCGATATACTCCACGGCTGCCAAAGTCCCCGCAATGCCTTCGTGGTTTTGGGTGCCGGTCTCGAATTTATCGGGCGGCTTGTTGCCGGCCGGCCGCACTTTATAAGCCGCCAGCTTGTCGAGCAAATCATATTTGCCGTATAAAATGCCTTCATGCGGCCCGAAAAACTTATAAGCCGAACAGGCCAAAAAATCGCAATCGAGCGCCCGCACATCGATCGGCCCATGCGGCGCATACTGGACCGCATCTACGAATACCCGCGCGCCGACCTGATGCGCCCATTGCGCAATGGTCTTGACGTCATTGATCGTGCCCACCGCATTGGAAGCATAACCGCAAGCCACCAACTTGGTTTTCTTTGTGATTTGCCCTTCCAGATCTTTCATGTTCAAGGTGCAATCCTCGGGATTAAAATCCGCGAAGCGTACCTTGGCTCCGGCATCGCGGGCCATCAGGACCCAAGGCGTGATATTGGCGTCATGATCCAGATGCGTGACCACAATCTCATCGTCCGGTTTGAGCCATTGCCCCAAAGCACGGCTCAAGGCGAAGGTCAGGGTGGTCATGTTGGCGCCGAATACGATTTCATCGGCCGAGGCCGCGCCCAGCATATCGGCCATGGCCTGATGGGCCTCGTGCAACATGGCATCGCTGCGAAGGCTGGTCGCAAACACGCCATTGTGATTGGCATTGTCGCGTTGCAGATAATGCACCATGGCGTCGATGACCGTCT
>RPPU01000844.1 GCA_003819975.1 Desulfobacteraceae bacterium | reverse complement strand
CATGGTTAACCTGGATTCTTTTGACGAATTGGAACTGGCCGGCGCCGTGGCCAAGGAAATCGGTCGGCCCGCTCAGGTCGGAATCCGGGTGAACATGCGTTTGAATTATCCGGCCTGGGATAAGTTTGGTTTTAACCTGGAAGAAGGCCAAGCCCTGGAAGCCTGCCGCCGGATCGCCGCGAATCCATTTTTATCTTTGGCGGGATTGCATTGCCATGCCGGTACCTATATCATCGACTTGAGCATCTATCGCAAGTTGATCGAAAATTTAATCGGCTTGGCCGTTAAAGCGCAAGGAACATTGGGCGCGGAACTGCGTTATTTGGACGTAGGCGGAGGATACGGATCCTTGAACACCCTGCATACCCAATTGATGCCGGGCGAAACGACCTGCCCCACGCCCGACCAGTACGCAGCCACTATTTGCGAAGTGTTAAACAGCCGCATCACGGATTTCAAAAATCCGCCCCTGTTGCTTTTGGAGCCGGGCCGGAGCGTCGTGGACGAATGCATGGTTTTGCTGTCCACCGTGGTCTCGGTCAAAAATCAGAGTTCGGGACGCAAGGGGATCATTATCGACGCGGGGGTCAACCTGTTGCCCACTGCTTTTTACTATAAACACGATCTGGCCACGGATCGCGAAGTTTCCAATGTCAGCGAACAGGTCGACATCTACGGGCCGCTTTGCATGCAGATCGACCTGATCCGCAAAGGAGCCACTATTCCCTATACGCAAGCCGGAGACGTCATCACCATCCGGAACGTGGGTGCTTATAATTTTTCCCAATCCATGCAATTCATTCAACCGCGGCCGGCGGTTGTGCTGATCGACGGAGCTCAAGTGCAAGAGGTCCGGCGCGCAGAGACTTACGATGATTTGAAACGCCTGGAGATCGTCCCGGAAAGGTTGAGGTCGCCATGGAACCGGAAGGAAAAAGCCTCTTAAACCGCTTCCCGGTAAGCGCGGCCGAAACCGGTCGCCTGTTACTGAGTTCCTACGGGCAATTTTTATTCAGCGACCGCTTGTTCACGGGAGCGGCCATGGCGCTCGGTTTGGCTTTGATCTCCGATACGGCGTTGTTTTTTTCAGGATTGGGTATTTTGTTCGGGTGCGGTGCGGCCGCGATAACGAATAGGGACCGGCAGAAAATCCGAAAAGGTTTTTACGGGTTCAACGGCGGATTGTTCGGCCTTTTTTGGAGCTGGTACTTTCAGGGTTCCGCGATTTCGCTGTTGCTCTTTGTCGTGTTTGCGGCGGTTTTGGCCTTTGGTCAGATCGCCTGGGAACGTTTATGGCGGCCGGACAGAACCGGGATTCCTATGGGCAGTCTGCCGGCAGCACTGTTTTTTTTATTTTTGCTCTACCCGCTTTATGGGATCACGGTTCAGTGGCGATGGTTGCCGGCGGCAACCTTGTATCTGCCCTTGGGTGCGGAATTCAAGCCGCTGATCGAGTTGCCGCTGCTGCAATCGGACGGATTGGCGTTCCTGGGCGAGCATTACTTGCATGCCTGGGTCGTGATTTTAAGCGGCGTTCTTTTTCATTCGCGGATCGGATTCGGAGCGGCTCTTTACGGACTGGCCATGGGCTGGATCCTGACCCGTTTATGGCCGGTATCGGCCGATGCGGCTCCGGTCGTTTTTATCGCTTTCAATGCGTTGCCTTTGGCCATGGCTTTCGGCGGCCTTTTTTTGGCGGCCACTCCGAAAGGTTTTCTTTTTATGAACGCGGCTCTGCTGGTCTGCGGTTTGATCTGGGCCGCAAGCACGATGTTATTGAACCGCTTGCATTTGCCCTATTTGACATTGCCTTTTAATCTTACGTTTATAGGGGGCTTGGCTTGGCTGCGCGCCGGCGGCCGGGGGCAAGCGCAATTCTT
>RPPU01000843.1 GCA_003819975.1 Desulfobacteraceae bacterium | reverse complement strand
TGCGGCGACCAGGGCGGACGCCCTCGTGTGACGCGTCGCCGCTTTTTAAGCGCGGACCAGGGCAGGAGCCCTCGTGTGACGCGTCCGCGCATTCCAAAAGAGGTCAGTGACCCCAAAAAGGTGACAACTTTAATCAAAACTTGGCCAACTTGCAAACGAAATTTTTCTGATAAATAGATTGTGTTCATGCATATTCAAACCTTAAGCCCTTGGCCCGTCCATTCCCCCTGGATCTGTTCCAAGTACCGGAAGCCTTGTTTACGGGACTCTTTCAGCTCTGCCAGGGTGTGGGCATCGCTGTTCACATAGATTTGGTCGGCTTGCTCCAAGACCAGGTTTAAGGCGTTTTCATCCAGGTCTCTTTTAGAAATCAAGTAAAAGCAGTTGAGTTCCAAGGGAATATGATGCGTGTTGGCCGAGGCAATGACCGCTGCAATGTCGACCCCCTGACAATTCACGTAAAGATGACCGATCACGGACAGGATCGCGTGATGCTTCTCGATCGCCCGGAGATAAGCTTCGGATAATTTTTTTTTGTCACCCCTATAAACATTGGGATGGTAGGAGAGGATCGTGAAATCCCCTTGAAACCCTTGGATATGGGCGCAGATATCGCCCTGCTCGTTGAGCAGGTCCGCTTCAACGCCGAACAGAACTTCGACCTCATTGTAAATGTTTTTCCAGCGTTTTAAGACTTCGCGGGGATTTTTCTTGGACCAACCCAAAGCGTTCAGGGCGGCCTGGGAATGGTCGGCGATCGCCAGTTTTTTCATGCCGATCTCGCCCGAGAAGCGGACCAGCTCGTCGATGGTATTCATGCCGTCCGAGAAGTTGAGCGAATGCACATGGTAATCTTCTTTTTCAGAGTTTAATATTATCATTTTTAACGTTATTCCTTTGATTTCAATCTTAGGCTCCCAATCTCAAAGCATTTGGTAGGGATCGATGTCAATGGAAAGACTCACCCCGCTGGACGACAGGAGCGGCCGAAAGACCTCTTCGGCTTTATCCAAATATTGATGCAGCAGATTGGATTGTTTGCTTTTGACCAGGATTTGCCAGCGGTATTTGCCTTTGAGGCGGTTCAAAGGGGCTTCGACCGGGCCCAGGATCCGGATTTCTTTTGTTTTTTGCATCCCGTTCTTCACGAGCAGTTCCATTTCCCGCCCGATTTCTTGAGCCAGACGCATGGTGGCCTCCTTCAGGTTGCCCTGGATGCGCAGACAAGCCAGATAGGCGAAGGGCGGGTAATTCAATTGTTTGCGCAAAGTCACTTCATGGCGATAAAACGTCTCGTAATCATGGTCCCGCGCGGAGAGAATGGCGTAATGCTCCGGATTAAAGGTTTGAATGATCACCCGGCCGGGCTGCTCGCCCCGGCCGGAACGACCGCCGACCTGGGCCAGGAGCTGAAAAGTTCGTTCGCCGGCCCGGAAATCGGGAAAGCCCAGGGAAAAATCGGCGGCAATCACGCCCACCAGGGTGACGTTGGGAAAGTCGTACCCTTTGGTGATCATCTGGGTCCCCATGAGGATATCCACCTCTTGGTTGTGGAACAACTTCAAGATCCGATAGGTTTCGCCTTTTTGCCGGGTGCTGTCCCGGTCCATGCGGGCTACGCGGCTCTCGGGAAAAAGGCCTTTTAGTTCTTCTTCAAGTTTCTCGGTTCCGAACCCGAAAGTCTTCATGCCGACGCGGCCGCGAGCGGGACAGGTCTGGGGCGGCCGGATGCGGTAGCCGCAATAGTGGCAGGCCAGGCAGTCGTCTTTTAAGTGATGGATCAAAGCCAGGTCGCAATTGCGGCAACGCACGGTTTGCCCGCAATAACGGCAGAGATGGACCCGGTTGAATCCGCGGCGGTTCAGGAAAAGCATGGCTTG
>RPPU01000842.1 GCA_003819975.1 Desulfobacteraceae bacterium | reverse complement strand
GGCGGAAAGGACGTAATGGGTGCCGTTTAAATTTGTGTTGATGGTTGAGGATTCATCTTCAAAGGAATAGGAGACATAGCTCTGAGCCGCGAGATGATAGCACTCGTCCGGTTTAATATCGGCCACGATATCGAAAATGGAGGCATAACTTTCCATAGAGGCGCTGTGAATTTCGATCCGATCGAGGATATGCCGCAGCCGCCACATACGGGCCTGGGGTTGTTCCAGAGCCACGCGACGGACAATCCCATGGACCGCATACTTTTTAGCCAATAATAATTCCGCAAGGTAACTGCCGTCCTGGCCGGTGATACCGGTGATCAATGCTTTTTTCATATTATTTCCTTTGGATAAATTCCTGAATGTCACGCAGATGGTGCTCCCACCCTTTGTTGCCTTTTAAAGGTTGTACCCATGCCAATCCTTTTTGAATTTGCAATTCTGCAAATGAGCGATTTTCCAATAGAGCGAGTCTGTCAAGCCATTCATCCGCACGATCCGGAGCAGCATAAAGGGTCTTGCCGCCGGTGGTTTCTTCAAGAACCGGAATTTTACTGGCAATAACCGGCAGGCCATAAGCCATAGCTTCGAGCGGTGGGTACCCATATCCCTCGGCGAGCGAAGGTTGGACCAAACAAAAGGCCTGTTGGAGGACGATTGGCAGATCTTTTTCAACCAGATGCTCAATCCAGGTGACTTTTGCCTGTGGATACCTGGAACGCCAATAGGTCTGGTTTTCCTTGGGGACACCGGAAAAAACCAATTTTCTGCTGATCCGGCTCGATAAGCCCAGAAGGATTCCAAGGTTTTTGTGCGGGCGACCGTTGCCGAGGCATAATATATATCCGGAATCCAGATGATATTTTTTCAAACAGGCTTGTATCGAGGTTTGCAACCCCGGGCTGAAACCGGCTTCAATCCCGGGAAACCGGATACGAGGGTCACGACCGGTCATCCCCATATGCTTTTTTGTTTCCGCCAAACTCCACGCCGAATCATACCAGGTCAGATCGGCTTTTTTCAAAGCATTTTTCAAACGATAGGCTTCAAATCGTGCTTTGAATCGTTTTCGATAAGCCGGAAGGGTCAAATCGAGAATATCGTGAATGATATGTATTTTTTTGATTCGGCAGCCAAAAAGCGGCAACTTAGGATAAGGGCTGATGAAAAGAGCGGCAAAATCGGGCCGGCAGAGCGCGGATATTTTTTTTTCAGCATTAAAAAATGGAAATGGAACCGGGATGAATTCTATGCCCTTCAACTCCTGTAAATCATCATCGACATGCTGGGGATCGTAAACACATAAAATAAGTTTATCGGCTAAATCGGTTGCGAGCAGGGCTTTAGTCAGACCTTTAACCACCCGGCCGATGCCGGTCATTTTTTTGGCCGATAATTCCCGGCCGTCCATAAGGATGGAGGTCGAATGCATGGAAATCAATTCCTTAGTCCGATCAATGATCTTAAAAAAGTATGGGCTTTCTGCTTCAAAAACTCTCTTCTTAAAAAAGATATTGAAGTCTCATTTCGTGTGCTCCATTCTTGCTTACGCGTCCCTATCATGATGAAACACTTAGTATTCATTCATCACTTGTCTAAAAATTTGCTCCATTTGCCGAACATGATGATCCAGTCCGAAATCTTCAGCTCTGTTTTTAGCCGAAAAACCTAAAGCCTGGCGGAGCGATTGGTTTTCCATGAGCATTGTCAGGACATGGGCCAATTCACCGGCATGACCGGGCTTAAACAAAAAACCGTCTTGTCCATGACGGACTATTTCGGACATGCCGCCGGTTTTCGCCGCCACCACCGGCTTGCCGCAAGCCATGGCTTCAACCAAGACCCGGCCGAAAGATTCTTGTTCGGAAGGTAAAAGCGCCAAAT
>RPPU01000841.1 GCA_003819975.1 Desulfobacteraceae bacterium | reverse complement strand
GCCCAGCGGAGCTTTGCACTCGATGAGCGGGGGTTATCATGCTGTTCCTCAAAGGAAGGACGTATCGGACGCCGGACGCACTCTGAGAAAGTACCGTTCTCCTCATATTCCTTGAAGCTTTTTTTCACCCGGCGGTCTTCTCCGGAATGAAACGTCAGAATCGCAACCCGCCCCTTCGGATTCAAACAGCGCGGAATCGACTGCAGCAATTTATCGAGCACCGTAAATTCATGATTCACCTCAACGCGAAGGGCCTGAAAGGTCCTCTGTATGGACGGTTTTGCGTCGTCCGCCTTTATTCCGTTTTTCTGCAAGGCATTGATAATAATCTTCGCAAGGCCATCCGTCGTCTGGCAGTGGGTTCGATAGCTGACGATTTCTTTCGCGATCGGTTTCGCGTACGGCTCGTCGGCATTTTCGGTCAATATATTGATGATGAACGCCTGGGTGCTGGTCATCAGGAGTTGGGCCGCCGTCTCGCCGGCATCGGGATTTAACCGCAGGTCCAATGGCGCCGGGTTCTTGAAAGAAAACCCCCTGTCCGGAGTATCGAGCTGCATGGACGATACGCCCAGATCCGCCAGGATGAAATCAAATCCTTCCGGATATACTTCAAGGCAGCTCTCAATTTCCGAAAAATTCATGTGCCGTGCCATAAACACCGATTCATCATAGCCATTATCCCGGATTCGTTTCTCCGTTTTTATGATCTCGATGGGGTCAACGTCCATTCCGATCAGCGCACCCCCGGGAAGAATCCGCAGCAATATGTCACTGCTGTGGCCCCCATACCCTAGGGTGCAGTCAATCCCGGTCATTCCTGGTTTTAACCGGAGCACCTCGCAAATCTCTTCCACGCAGATCGGGCGATGGGATCCGGCCGGGGTGTGACCCCGCCCCTTAATTTTTTCAATCTCATCCTGATATTTTTCAGGATTCAGTTCTTTATATTTTTCATTGAATTTTTTCGGATGAGTCCCGGAATATCGAATACGCCGTTCATGTTGTTTTGGTTCATCTGTCATAAAAAATCCTTCGGATGGTATATACCTGATACGGTTGTCACAAAAAGCACAAAGGGTCTTAAACATTAATTATTTTTTCCTGACATTCAAAAAAGAACTGCTGCCGGTTGCCTGCCGTTGAGCGCCGGTTATGCCATTATTTCTTCGATCGGCAAAATTTGCTTGCCATGACGGATCGTAAGGATAGATATTTGTTCCGATTCAATACGATAAATTATCCGGTAATTGCCGTAAATGAGCTCTCTGAATTGAACGTTTTTAATTTCAGGGACTATCCTGCCCGTTTCAGAGAAAGATTTTAGTTGTTCAATTTTCGAAAATACGGTTTTGATCCATTGTTCTGCAGCCGATGGTTTGTCTTTGGCGATATTTTGCGCTATTTCTGAAACTCTATCAACAGCCAAGGGTGACCAAATGATTTTCATTTGAGAACTCTTTTCAAAACTCTATCCATAGCATCCTCATGATCAATACCCTGTCCGTTTTCAATCTGATTTATGGATGTATGAATATCAGTCAGAAGCTCAATTTTTTCTTGCATTGCTTCATATTCATTTGCACCCATGAGAACAGCAACGCTTTTTCCATGCTGAGTAATTATCACAGGTCTTTTTGTATTATGAATTTGCTTGATGAAAGTCGCGATGCCGGTTCTTATCTCGGATAGCGGTTTTATATCTTGGTTTATTTTCAGCCTTTGCATATACCCCCTCTTTTTATGTTTTTGTACAAAATAACGTACGATATATGTACATGCAAGATATTTTTTAAGGGCGTAACCCATGCTTTGTGATCACCGGCCGGGGAGTATACCAAAATCATCGGTTTAAAAGTGCAAAGGGTCTTAAATATTAATTAT
>RPPU01000840.1 GCA_003819975.1 Desulfobacteraceae bacterium | reverse complement strand
TTATAATCAAAAAAAAATCATCATGGTGGGCTGCTAAAATAATAAAGATAATAAATCCCAAACACGAAACAAATCTCCGAAATATTATTCACCGCGGAGGCCGCGGAGGGCCTTCGCGCTGCCTATGGGGGCGCCGGTATAATTACGGTCCACCTGTTCGGAAGTAATATCATCATAGGATATAAATGCCGGGCTAAAGGTGAAAGAACTCTTTAACGGCTCTGCCCTGCCATTCCAACAGTAGTAGGCACTGAAGGAATAATAGCCGTTTTGATCGGAAATGGCCGCTCCGTCAGAAACCCAGGTAGAACCTTGATAATCATAATGCATGAAGGTAATTTGCACGCCGGGGATCCCGCTGCCGCCGGAAGTACGGGCATACCCCGCTAGGATTTTATTATTGGCATTTCCCGGGACAACGGTAATTAAGGAACTGCGTCTTAGGGCATTCCATTCGATATAGACATTCGCCGGCGTAGATGCCCAATTATCATGATCGATGCACCACTGGGCCCTTAAGGTTTCCACGAATCCTACCCCAGCCAGCGAATGTTTGCCGTAGGGCATAAGCGAGCCGTTATGAATGACGGGTCTTCCCGTTAAAATTTCATTTTCATAATCAAAGAAGGTGGCAGCCCGGTTATAGTCGGCGGCAAAGCCGTAGTTATTGTTTACATCCGGGTCGTTGGCGAAAATTTCAAATGACTCGGTGATAGACTCCAGGGAAGCACCGCCGTTGACAAAATCAAAATCGCTGTTGTCTTCGATTTCGCGGACAAGCCCGGGGACATTGCCGGAATCGAGCAGGTTCGGATAGCCGTGGGTGCTCCAATAACCCAATACGCATGCAGCGGCTGTGGGAGCACAATCCCCCTGGCCCTCGTAATCGATTTTCTGGTAATCCGGTACCTGCGGGAGATATCCCCTGAACACCTGGGGATCATGCCGGGGGCCCTCCCCCCTGACGGGTGTCCCGGTTAAATTTGCGGCGTGCGTCCGGCGGTTCCCGGGATCATTGGCGGAGTACATTTGCGAATCGGGCTTCGCTTCTAAAATCTTATTCTTCATGGTTTCCCATTCTTTCGCGATTACCCGGGCTTGAGCGGCATCGATGCCTGTCTCATCCGTTATTTCTTGCTTCGAGAGAGAAATATCTCTAATTTTAAAGTCCAGGGGGCTTACCAATACACATTTCCCGGAAGAGTCGGAAAACTCGAACTCAAATCGCAGCGAAGCAGGATAACGAAGTTTCGCCAGGTGCAGGCTTGTTTTATCGAGTACGGTTGTTGCCAGGGCTTTGGCATCCTCAAGAGCAACCACATGGGGAGGGAGACCGGCATAAATTTCTATTACCGGTACCTGGGTATAGGTGGCGCTCGCGGTAACAGTAACGAAATTCTCTTCCTGGCGCATTTCTTGCCAATAATTTTGAATCTCCATTATCTTAGCGGTTTTTTCCGGGAGGGATAAAGTATCGATGTCCTTTTCCAGGGCGAGTCGTTTCGTTCTGGCGGCATTTACTTTGCTTTTTATGGTATCGATCCCGGGAAGCGGGCCCGGTTTCCTGGAGAAGGTGAAAACATAGACCGCCGGTTCATCGGCGAGATTATAATAAATGGCGTGGTCAACGCAGCTTACGGGTCCAAAAATATCGTTAGCGGAAAGCAGTGCGGCTTTTTGCGCCAGTTCCACCGGGACCCGGTCGCCTGCCGCAACCCCTTTGGCCTGGAAAAACATGAAAACAAACAAAAGCAATAGGACAAAAATAACTGTTTTTAGTAATTGCTGTGTCATATTTTCACCTCCTTAAGCTGCCTTAAAAGTAATATTTACTTCTCTTTAGACGCAATATATTTACAACAAAAACATTTTTTTGTCAAATGTCG
>RPPU01000839.1 GCA_003819975.1 Desulfobacteraceae bacterium | reverse complement strand
TCCACAAGATCTCGCCAAATTGGTAAACCGTTAAGCTCAGGAAGTTTGTACATCGAACTTGCATATAAGTGATTGTGGACTGAGTTGTCGGTTCAACGACAGGACAGGGCCGGTCAGGGGTGTAATTACTGGGATTAAAAAACAAGATAAAAACAATAGTTTAAAAGCACTGTCCTCTTGTGCTGAGCACGTAGGCAAGCACAAACCGAATTTCACCCCTTTCGGTTCATGCGCCTCATATTGCAGTCAAAATCCCTTGTTTGGGAGACGAATCTCCCGATCGGGAGACTTTTTCGGCCAACAAAATCATATGCCCGCAAAGCCTTCAAAAAAAACAGTAAGAGCGTGATAATTAATTATCTTAAATTATCGGCTGTTTCGAATGAATTTGTTAAAAAAATATTTTTTTTGGCCCAAAGGTCGGTTCAAACAACAATTGGCAGCAAAACTGATTTAACATTGGTCAGGCATTGTTTTTGATTGGAGTTGCATAATGAACTGTCCTTTTCGAGAATTACAGGAGAAAACTTCGTATGAGTAAGAAAAAAGAATTCGGTTTTTTATTTTTTTTACTGATGACTTTATTTTATTCAGCCTATGCTCAAAGCAACCTTACCATCTGGGCCAATAACGGCGAGGACAAGGTAACGAGAGACGAACATCGCGCGACGATCAATCCCGCATCGGTTGTAAATTCCGTGTGGGATGGAATAAAAGTTAAAATTTTCGGCGCGAAAAACGAGGTCGTGTCATTTAACCTGGTCATGGAAGCCGGGGGAGCGGCGGTGAACAATGTCGGTGTTTCATTCAATACGCTTACCAGTCCCGACGACGCCACCATCGTTTCCAAACCTGTGACCGGTGATAACGTATTCGATTGGGTGGGACGGAATATCGAATTGTTTTACGTCAGATACCTGCAGATCCGAACGCTGAGCAGGTATTATTACCGGTACAACCAGGATGAACGCCATATCCCGGAACGCATGCAAAGACCCTGGATCGGAGAAGGAGTCGCCTTTCCGGGAACGGTATGGGAAGACCGCCCCGGCGCCGATAAATATTTTCCGGAAATTCTCGTGCCACTGGAACTTATCGCAGGCCAAGTTTTCAATATCGCTCAAAACCGGAACCAGTCGATCTGGGTGGACATTTATATCCCAAAAACCGCGACTGCCGGTCTTTATACGGGAACCGTATCCATTTCGCAAAACGGGGCCGTTATGCGGCAAATTCCTGTCGAGCTCAAGGTGTACGCTTTCAGCTTGCCTGATGTTCCGTGCTTGAAAACGCTGGCCAACCTTTCAGGTTCGAATATTGACAAGAGATACACTAACGGTTCTTCCGTGATTGACCGTCATTTTCAATTCTTTCATCGTCATAAAATCGATTTGATTTACGCGGCAGGCGCTTCCGACAACGAACCTTCAGCCGAATGGGTGCCGCGCCTGAACGGCACTCTTTTTTCGATTGCGAACCAGTATGACGGTCCGGGTCGCGATCAGGGGCTGAATGTTTTTTCCATCGGGACCTATGGGGCCTGGGGGTTTGTCGATCCCTGGATCGAATCCGCCCTGCAGGCATTCGCAGATGGGTGGGTAAACTGGTTTACGGCCCATTCACCCAATACCGAATATTTTCTGTATGTGTCGGACGAGCCGAGCAACGACAGGCTAGTGCGCACAGAGCAGTTCGCCGGATGGATCAAGAACGGCGTGGGCCCCGGGAGAAATCTTTTAACCCTGTCGACGCTCGGGGTTTCTAAAGCGCCTTTTGCTCCTTCTGTTTCCATTCCGAGTTGTCATCCCAGCATGCGGGTCACGGCCCCGGTATGGGCGGCATTTCACGAGGCCTACCGCAGCGATCCGGCCAATCCCGCCAAAAACACCCGGCTCCAGTA
>RPPU01000838.1 GCA_003819975.1 Desulfobacteraceae bacterium | reverse complement strand
GTAACTATTCAGCGTCTTTTCTCAGATTTCCATTTCTCACATTCGGAAAGTCAGGCAGTTGTCCTCTGAATAGCAGTTCCAAGGCATAACTGGACTTGATTCCCTGTTTTCTACAAGTAGACAAAAAGCTTCGTACCCGGCAAAAGATCGAAGCACCTTCCATTGAGCGAAAGCATCCGGATATCTTCTGTTGAACCTTGGTCATACGAATGTCGTTTTCACCCATATTGTTGGTAAATGGGACGCGCTCATTATCCATGAAACGCAGTACATCATTTTCATAGTCCCGCAACCGTTCCAAAAGATTCCGTGATTTCGATTTTTTAATACGACCGCGTTTTCCTTTTTTGGCGGGCCTGTCCGGTTCCGGGCATTCTTTTTCAGCATTTGTGATCAATTGCCTGTATATTTTCCGATACCTTTCGGATTGTTTGGCGTCGAACACACCGCCGGCCTCATTAACCTTCTGATTGATCGTTTCAAGCAGTTTTTTCATCTGCTGCGCCCATTTTTGGCCATCTTGCTCCCAGGCCCCGGTCAATTCCCGCAGATGATGGGCGTTGCACAGCGCATGCGTGCAATCGTATGTGTAGTACGGCTTCCAATGATCGTGGCACAATGTCCCCGAAAAATATGGCAACACGCCAATTTCGTTCATGGCATCCGTACCTCTTTTGGCGTGGGGCTTGAAAAGCGTCCAGCTGTCATTGGATGCACTGTGCAGCCAATGACCCTTGCCACCGATATTGATGCCCGTTTCATCTGCGTGAACCAGGTCTGAGACTGCCAATTCGTGCTTGGCCAGGTTTTCAAAGTCTGCCAACACCTCAAAGGCCTCTTTATTGAAATTGAAAATCGATCCCTCGCTGATGGGCACACCCATTTGGTCGGCGAAATATTCCTGAATTCGGTTATAAGGGATCAGTTGGAACTGGGACATATAGACTGCGTGTGCTTTGATTCCTGATCCGTACTGAACCGATTTGGTTACGCCTTCTGGAAACGGGGCTACAAACCGACGGCCGTTTTCATCCTCGAGTATCTGAGCCCTGTATTCCGTGACGACCCTTGAAATATCGATATCGAAAACCTGGCGGGTTTCAAATCCGCCTTGCCGGTATTTTCCAGCTGGTATCGTACGCCGGTCGATTTTAATCACCGCTATCTTGTCAGGATCGTCGACCTTTTTAAGGGTAACACCTACATGGCCTTGTTGCCCGCCCGCCTTTTTGCCTGTGCTGCTTTTGGACCGCTTTTTCCTATTTGGATCGCTCGATGGCGGCTTGCTGCTGTTTGTGCTATTTAAGCCCAAACGGCCAGCGAGCAATGTGATGACCAGAATCAAAATTTCGAACATTGACTTTATGGACTCAGACATATGCTGATCTTCAGCGATTAGCTTTTGAGCCCGGTTGATCGTGGCTTCGATGTCAATGTTCTGGATTTTCATTCGGATTTCCTGTGCCGGTTGATGAAATCACTATAGCACGGGTTTTAAATCCGAAAATTTTCGCCTTGTGATCGCCCCTGCCGTTCGAAAATTATTTGGGTGCAAAGGGCATGGCCCTGGATGAAAAAGCCCTCAGAATTTAATCTGTCGCATCGTAAAGGATGCTATGTGAAAGAACGGTGTGGAAGAAAAAAAATGCAGGTTTTTGAGAAAAACCATGTCAAGCTTTTTTTCTTCCTATTTGATTTTTTTCTTCTTTACGCTGAGTAGTTACTGGACAAGTTACTAAAGTCAGCCAGTTATGATATGGCGCTTAACCATAAGGTCGGTCAAGATAAAATAAGCTGCCTGACTCGCTGTAGAACGCTTGCAACGCAAGGAGCTCGATCGTAGAAACGCCGGCATGTCGCAAGTGAACCCCGGATAGCACCTCCTCATACTGAGCAGATTGGTCCGC
>RPPU01000837.1 GCA_003819975.1 Desulfobacteraceae bacterium | reverse complement strand
CCCGATAACCGGTTTGACCAGAACTTTTTTCTTCAGATGAATGGCTTCGGCGACGGTTTCAAACCCGGCATTGGTCACAATGCCGCTGCAATCGCGCAGATCGTTTAAAAATTCGGTCCTCGAAAAAGGCCGCAGATGAAGATGATCCCGTTCAGCGGCTTGCGCGGCATGGCCGTAGATATAAAACCGATATTGATCGAAAGGCTTTAGTAAAGCGTAAATATCATCGGGATGTTCAAAAGGCAAATAGACCAATATTTTGTCGGCAATCGTATGCGAAACCGCATCCATATGCGGGATAATAGGCGGTAAAATGGGTTGATTAAAATGATGCCAATGCAGACCCAACCCGATGTCGGCAAACGCGAAATGATTGAGGATCCAGCTCGATACGGGATTATAGCCGGCTTTGGGAATTTTATAAGTAAAAGCGTACTGATGCCCGATGCCGATAGAGGGGATTTTGTTTCTTTTGGCCACTCGGGCCGTGATCGGTTCGAAATCGGTGATGACCAGATCGAATTTTTGAGAATCGAAAGAAGCAATGTCGCGGTATAAGCGCGGGAAATTCAGGTTCCGCACGCTCTTCAATAGGCGGATTTTGCCCCTCTCGGTCGCAAAAGTCAGACCGGGCAGGGCTTGAAACGGTTCGAAGAGTTCGGTTTCGCGCAACAGAGCCGGTTCACGGCCGCTGAAAACGCATTGGATCTTGTGCCCAAGATTTTTTAATTCGCGCACCACTTCCCGCGAGCGGCTGATATGGCCGTTACCGGTGCCTTGAATACCGAAAAGTATATTGAGACTCAATTATTTCTCCTTTAAATCCTTGCCAGAAAGATCAAGACGGTTAGTCCGATGGCCGACCCCAAAGTCATGCCGGCCAGAACATCGGTCGGATAATGAACGCCCAGATAAATGCGGGAAAAACCGACCAAGCCGGCCCAGCCTAGGGCGGGAACAGCCAAGAACGGCATAAAATAAGCGACCAATACGGCCATCATGAAAGCAGCCGCGGTGTGGCCGGAGGGAAAACTGAATTGATCGCTGGGCCTGACCGTTGTCTGGACTTGTTGCATGGCTACAAAAGGACGATCTCTTTTGGTCATATTTTTAATGAGTTTATAGAGCGGCAGCTCGACGCCAAAGGCGATCAGCGTTGCCTTGAGGAAATCCAAGGCAATGTCCGGCTTCGCAATAAACAACGTAAGACACAAAGCGGGATAAACCGGGCCATTGGCGCTGTAAGAGATCTTGGGGAAAAGAAAAGCGTAAATCCTTCTTTCGGTCATTTGGAAAATTTTGAAGAAAAAGAACGTGTCCCAATGAACCAGCGTATTCAGGATTGTTTTCATATCTTATCCTTTCAGGCACACTATAAAGATCAACGGTTAATAACGGATGAACGCTTGATTAATATTCAAAGAATAATGGAAAGTCGTCGTTAAGGGATAATGGTGAATGCCGAATGACCGGACTCGTTAAAATTCATGGAAATTTTATCAGGCGGGCAAACGATCTTAACAATATTGGATTAAGATGACGGCAAAATGGATACAACATAACGTGAAAATCCAAAATCCCCTAAAAGAAGGAGGAGTTCGAGATGGCAACCCTGAACAACAAAAAGAAGAAAATTCAATTTCAACTTTCCTTACCTGAAGCTCAAAACGTTTCCTTGGCCGGCGATTTCAATGACTGGGATGTCAACGCGCATCCGTTGAAGAAACAAGCCAACGGCAATGGCGAAAAAAAGTGGCGAACGGTCCTGTATCTTTCGCCCGGTATTTATGAATATCGTTATCTTGTCGACGGCGAATGGCGCAACGATCTTGACCAGCACCCGCTCGTTCGATACGCGCGCGAACACGACAACGTGGTCATCACGCCGCATATTGGGGGTGTGACGTT
>RPPU01000836.1 GCA_003819975.1 Desulfobacteraceae bacterium | reverse complement strand
TGTATGCTGCCGCCGATCTGAGGTTCCCATGTCAATTTACCCTGAAATCACCCACTCGGAATCACGAAGAGCCACAATCATTAAACTATTTTCGAGCATATTTGAATTTGGCACGTTTCTTGATGATCATTAAGTTGGAATAAAGAGAAGCCGATGCTTTTTTTTTCAAGCCGAGACGATCAAAATACAAAGAGACTCGCCGCGGTGGTTTGCAAGGTGATCCCAGAAAATCAAATCGAATCATTTTACAAACTGGAGGACTTCAGAGATAGACTCCGGAAGCCGATAGAACCGGATTCCATCGCCGTTCTCACCGCTTCGAACCAAGATGAACTTCAGCAGATGCAGACACTCCGCGATCTGCTCACGGAGATTTATGTCGTCCTGATCATCCCGGATCAAAAAAAGAGTACGATCGGACTTGCTCATCTCTTATTGCCTCGATTCTTAAGCCAAAAAGAAAATAGTTTTATGGATCTGGAAAAAGTCATCGAAAAGATGTACAAAAAATCTCATCCATTTGAAAAGGAAAATGGTATTTCTGGGATTGGGCGACAAGCAGGGCTTTAAAACTCCATTTGAAACAAATTGCCCTGCGGAAAACGTCATGATTGTCGACGCCAACCGGCCACACGTTCAAGGTTTAAGTCGGATGTTGTTTTGCTCCGACAACGAGCCGGTTTCCCCCGGAGCCGGTGTCCGAAATCATCGGAATACGCAAGATTCAATAGAACGGAAGAAGAAACACAGGAGGATCCTATGAAATCGAGTGTTAGAGACAAAGCGGAAGGCAAGTTTCACCAAGCAAAGGGCAAGGTCAAGGAGATCGCCGGGAAATTAAGCGATAATCCGAAATTGGAAATTGAAGGTTCCGGTGAAAAGATTGCCGGACAAGTTCAGGAAAAAATCGGTCAGTTCAAAAAAGTTTTAAATAAGTAGTCTCTGGGTTTTAAATCGGAATCCGTACGACGGCCGGGTCGTTTTTTTATATTGACCCGCGTTTGCGCGTATGGTATAAATCCGGGCATGATTTTCGAACATAGCCGCCGCCGTCATTTGACCTCGCGGTCCTTTTCCTGTTGCGTTCGCTTCTGTGGCGGGCTCCCCGCCGCAGACTGATATCCCCGCCCCCCTTCCCCGTTTTTTTTGAACCCGTTCGCTTTTTTTTACGGAGAAACCATGAAAAATATCTTGGAAGCAATAGGGAATACTCCGCTTGTGGAATTGGATCCTTTGGATTCCCATCCGGCCGGGAACCGAATATTCGTTAAAGTGGAAGGCAGTAATCCCGGAGGTTCGATCAAGGATCGCCCGGCCTTATTCATGATCAGAAGCGCGGAAGCCTCCGGGCTTCTGACCCGGGAGAACACGATCCTGGAACCAACATCCGGCAACACCGGCATCGCCCTGGCGATGATCGGCGCCGCCCGAGGATATCAGGTTCGCATCGTCATGCCCGCGTGCGTCAGCAGCGAACGGCGGGCCATCATTGAAGCCCTGGGCGCGGAAGTTGAACTCACTCCCGCCGACCAGGGAACGGACGGCGCGATCCTGCGGGCCCGGCAACTGCGGGACGATAATCCCGGCCGGTATTTCATGCCCGACCAGTTCTCCAATCCGGCCAACATCCTAGCCCATTATGAAACAACCGGACCGGAGATCTTCAGGCAAACCGAGGGCCGCGTGGATGTCTTGGTGGCGGGGATCGGGACGGGAGGGACCTTAATGGGAGCCGGCCGATATCTACAGGAAGCCAAGCCCGGCTTGAAGGTCATCGGCGTCGAACCGATGCCGGGACATAAAATACAGGGGCTTAAAAACCTGACCGAATCGGCTATCCCCGAGATTTTCGTCCGATCCCGTCTGAACGAAATTTATTCGGTTGAGGACGAAGCGGCCTTCGAAGCAACGAGAC
>RPPU01000835.1 GCA_003819975.1 Desulfobacteraceae bacterium | reverse complement strand
TGATCCCGTCAAAATATATTCCTCTTCTCTGCGCCCTCTGCGCCTCTGCGTGAAATAAATTCTTCTCTGCAAATAACAATAGCCGTTCATTCCTCCAGCCCATTCACAATCCGCTCAATCCCATCCTTTATAAAAAACGATCCGAAGAGCCTGTTGCATAAATAATCTGCTCTTTTAACAAGTGAATAATTCCAGCTTTTCGGTTATAATCTGGGCAATGGATTGTTGAACATTAAAGGATTATAATATGGCTTTCAATTTCCTGCCTTGCGACCGAAATCAGGCGTATCTGCTGCCGCCGTCATTGACCGATTGGCTTGCCCAGGATCATTTGGCGTGGTTTGTTCTCGATGCGGTTGAACAGATCGAGCTGTCTGCGTTTTACACGAAATACCGTGTCGATGGCGTCGGCCATTCAGCGTTTCATCCTTCGATGATGGTTGCTTTGCTGATCTATTCGTATTGTACCGGCGAGCGATCCAGCCGAAAGATCGAAAAGCACTGCCAGACAGATATTGCCTATAAAGTCGTTACGGCGAATCAGTATCCCGACCACAGTACGATCAGTCGTTTTCGCAAGGATCACCCGTCGCATTTGAAGAAGCTGTTTCTGGAAATTCTCCGGCTTTGCGGGGAAGCGGGATTGGTTAAACTCGGCAAGGTCTCCCTGGACGGCACCAAGATGAAGGCCAATTCTTCCCTGTCCGCCAACCGTACCCTCAAGCGCTTGGAACAGGAAATTGATAAGATGCTTTCGGAGGCCGAGGCGAAAGATGCCGAGGAAGACCAAGCCTATGGTGCGGATCAGCGAGGCGATGAAATGCCTGATGACCTGCGGGATCGCAACAGCCGAATAAACCGTCTAAAAGCCTGTAAAGCGCGTTTAGAGCAGGAAAAAGCCCAAGCCGAAAAACAACAGCAGGACAAAATCGACGCGCGAAAGGCCAAGGAAAAACAGACCGGTCAAACGCTTCGCGGCCGTCAGCCCAAGCCTGCCGAAGAAGCTGGAAATACAGAAGCCAAAGCCAATGTTACCGACCCTGACAGCCGGATTATGAAAACTCGAAAAGGGTTTGTTCAGGGCCTCAATGCCCAGGCGGTAACGACTGAAGAACAAATAATCGTTGCTGAAGATGTAACTCAGGAAGAAAACGACAAGCAGCAATTGCACCCGATGCTTGAGCAGACGGAAGAAAATCGAAAGGCCGTTGGAATAAAAGAAAAAACCGGTGTGGCTTTGGCCGATGCCGGCTATTGCAGTGAAGATAACTTTACAAAGAAACCCGCTGGTGATGTTGAATTGTTGGTGGCAACACAGAAAGATTACAAGCAGCGAAAGGCGATGGCCGAGCCATCGCCGCCGGAAGAACCGATCCCGGTTGGCTTGTCGTCGTCAGAGTTGATGGAACGAAAACTTCTGACCGAACGAGGGCGAAGGTTATATAAGATTCGAGGCCAGACAGTCGAACCGGTGTTTGGACAGATTAAAGATGTTCGCGGTTTTGATCGGTTTATGCAGCGAGGCATTGAGGCGTGCCGCGGCGAGTGGTCGCTTGTTTGCGCTACGCACAACCTTTTGAAGCTGTGGCGAAGCGGAAAGGCCTGCTGGAATTGAGAAAAAGGCCGTTTTTACTCATTTTGACGTGCCATTTTGCTGGATTTTTTAGCAAAAACACGATACCCTATAAAAAGGTAAGAAAAGGTGCTCGGGAAACAGAGAATTGAGCTGTGTGTCCCTGATAGTCGTCGAATCCAACGGTTGGATTCAAAAATCATTGTGCAACAGGCTCCGCATAAAGAGAGAATTGGATGCGTTGGAAAAATGTTCCTGTCCGGAACTTGTTCAATTAGGCTCTCTTCCTTTAAAAGATGTTACAATAGGGGATCACCCATATTTTGCCTATAGCGAGGAATTTCTGGAT
>RPPU01000834.1 GCA_003819975.1 Desulfobacteraceae bacterium | reverse complement strand
TTTTCAAGCGGCAACTCTCTTATGGTATTAAACGTTATCGTAAGATCAGCAAGCGCGACGCCGGCCTATTTTAATAACCCGAAGCTCCTTAATGAATTTCGAATAAATTTGATCACCACAGCGCTTGCTGTTGGAACCCGGAAGCCGTTAGTTGCCGCTTGAAAAGGAAATCCGAAAGCCGCAACCATATGTGGACACTATCATAAAACAGTTAATAATTATGTCGCATTTCAACGATAACCTGAAAGTGCTAGAAAAAAAGAACCCTGCTTTGGCCGAATTCCTTCAGGGCATTCAAATACCGGATTCCTTCTCCATTGTCAAAGCCCGCAACGGCCTGCCCACGGTCCGCTTTGATTCGGAAACGGGCCGGAGCCATTGGCTGCATTCCGATGCGGATCCGCTTGCGGAAGCCCGCCGGCAGTTGGACGGTCTTTCCTTCAAAAATCCGGATGCCACCGTGTTGTTCGGCTTCGGCCTGGGCTATTTGGCCCGGGAAATCGCGGCCCGCAAAGAACCGGAACATGTGCTGTGCATTGCCGAACGGTTCCCGGCCTTGCTCAAATTGGCCATGGAGCAAACGGACCTGACCCTCCTTCTGTCGTCCACGAATGTTTATTTCTTCCTGGAACAATCCGCGACTCGTATGCTGGACGGTTTCAAACCGTTGCAGCTCAAAGCCGTTTCGGGCGACATTCATAAACTCATGGCTCCGGCGTTTCTTCTTCTTTATGACGATTACTATGCGGAAATAGAAAAAAAACTTAACGAACATGTCAGTTCCTTGCGCTTCGATTTCCGTCATTTTACCTTCTTTCAATACGAGCTGTTGGGGCATGTATTGGAAAATATCCCGGCCATGTTGGGGGCGGTCGCGCTCGACGAACTGAAAGGAATACTTCAGGGGCAACCGGTTCTCGTTATCGCGGCCGGGCCCTCTTTGGACGAACACCTTGAACGGTTGCGCACCTGTGCCGACGACTATTTCATCATTTGCGCGGATGCGGCCCTTAAACCCTTGCTGAAATATCGTATCACCCCGGATCTCGTCGCCACGTGCGATCCGACCGCTTTGAATATCCGCAAAATCGATTCTATCTCCGCTGAAAGCCTGACCTCTTTGCCCTTGCTTTTTCGCGCCGATGCCCAACCGCTTCTGATCGAACATTTTACCGGTCCCAATCTGCTGGTTGACGGCGACTCTTCCCTGTCGCATTGGCTGGTCAACCGGGGCCGCCGCGTCATTGGTTTCGATAAATATCAAAATGTCGCCCATCTGGCTTTCCAGGCCGCCCGCTTCATGGGCGCGGATCCCATTATTCTAATCGGTTTGGATTTTTCCTTTCCCAAAGAACAAGCCCACGCTTCCGACTGTACTTCGCCCTGGGGCCTCGATCAATGCAAAGGGCTTTTGCGGTTCTATCCCGGAACCGACGGCGCTCCGGTCAAAACGCTGGATAGTTTCATTTCCTATATCCATCGACTAGAACAGGATATAGAAAGCACCCGGGCCCGCTGCCTGAATTGTTCGGAGCATGGAGCCAGGATCCGCGGTACACGGGCCGTGCCCCTCGATCGGGTCCTTGTCATTGAAACAACCGATGCCCGCTTCAAAACGATTTTCAAAAATCGATTGGCCGGCTCCTTTTCCCGTTCCTCGCTCGAATTAAAAAAGCATTATCGGGAATCGTTGGAATGGCTTTTGGATCAAAGCCGCTCGGCCCGCGGCCTTTGTCAAGAGGCGGAAAAACATTTGGTTCAAACCGAACCCTCTCCCGACCCGTCCGAAACTCTAACGGCCCTCCGGACCCTGCAGCAAAAAATGTTCGCTCAAAAACCTTTTTTGGATATTGTTTCCGACTATTTATCGGGTTATTTATTATCTTTTTACCGCATACCGGATAAAGGGCTTCCGGCCGTGGA
>RPPU01000833.1 GCA_003819975.1 Desulfobacteraceae bacterium | reverse complement strand
GCCGCGCCCCGGCGGTTGCCCGTTATTTCGCGTCCGATGTTGATCTCTTCTTCCGTCGACGGAGTGCTTTGGTTCAATGCGGGCTTGTTTTTTGAATCGTCGGCGGTTGCGGGTTTTTTATCGTCGGTATTGCCCGTAGTCAGCTGCTTCAATATATCTCCCAGATCCTGAGCATGGGCTTGCGGCAGAATCATGAAAAACACAAAAATAAACATCAAATATTTCACACGCATTATTTTTCTCCTTCTTGTTGCGGTTCCGGCAGGTAGACAACTTTGATGGATTTAAGAGCGCCGCTTTTGGCGAACAGTTCGCCTTGTTTGGCGGTTTGGGTGTAGCTCTCCAGTTTTTTCACTTCTGCCGCATTATATTTGGCGCTTTTCAGTTCTTCCTCGTTCAGGCCGCGCACACCCGTGGTGGCGACCACTTGGCCCGTACCGGCCCGGCCGCTGGCCAGGTCTTGCAGGCCCGCGGTCTGTTTCCCGCCGCTAGTGCCGCGTTTAACCGATAATAAGCGAACCCAGCCGGCAGCTTTGGTTGTTTTGATCTTCAGCCACGCCCCTTTTTTACTTAGGATTTCCAATCTTTCGCCGCGCGCCAAACTGCCCGTGACTAGGGCATCGCTATAGGGCTCTTTGCGGATTTGATCCGCTTTAAGCGCCGTGCCTATTTCGGCGGCCAGGACGAGTCCCGGCAAAAACAAGAAGAACATAATCGGCGCTAATTTGCTTAATTTCATGGATCAACCTTTCTAATTATGGTTTTCGATATATAGAAAACGAATAATCAACCACTTTCTATAGGTTAATTCCGGCACTTTTCGCTGGAACTCCTGTTCCGGCCGGCCGGAATTCATGTTTTTTTGATCCTACGCTTTTGAGGATCGAAAAAACATTTACAATTTAAGTACCGCCTGAACGAACAAACCGCGCCATTGGTCTGCCGGCGGACGGTCAACGGCCAACCCGCCTTTGTGGAACGCATAACGGATTTCCGTATTGCCGGGCAACCCGACCCGCCTCACGATCGCGGACAATTGCCCGGCCAAGCGCTCCGCATCCTCTCCGGCGCGCGCGGCGTCTTCTTCCCGGGCTCCGGCATAGGTCCAGCTTACCAGGATCAAATCTCCGAACAACCCCCAAATGCCGGTTTGGGTCCCCCTCAAAAAATCGATGTTCGGAGACAGACGGCTCGCCCGTTCCATTTGCCGTTTTAGTTTTTTAAGCAGCTTGTAGTCCAAAGGCTCTATGCTTTCCACCAAGACCGGCATGATCAGCACTTGCGTTCCGCCGGCGCCGGCTTTTCCCCCAAAAGCCAACCCCCGCTGCAGAGCCCGGTCCGTGGCCAGCGCATAAAGCTTGGCCACGCTGAAATACATAACCGCCCAAAAAACCGGACCGCTCAGGTCGATGTAGGTATCGGTGAGGTTGATGCCGATATAAGATACCACCAGCAAACCGATCTGGCTGCCGCTGAAAATCCGGTTTATTTTATCGCGATCCAAATCCCGATATAAAGCAAAAGTCGTCAGCCAGATGAGCAACAGGCTGAGCAGCACATAAGTCAAGGCGCCGTGCCAGACATGCAGATAATCGCCGTGCTTTACATTATCAATGGCCGTGGCTAAAATTTCCACCCCCGGAAAGATCTTGGCCGTGGGCGTGGCTTTGAGATCGAACAGGCTGGGCGCGGTGGAACCGATGATGACGATTTTTCCGGTAAATTCGTTGGGGGGCCGCGTTTTCTCCTTGCTGGTCATATCCAGCAGCACATCGCTGAAACTCACGTTTTGATAGGTGAAGGGCTTGCCCCGCCAATTGAGCAGCACATTTTGGGCATCGGGCGCTTGATAGCCTAATTGATTGCCGACGCTCAGCGCGATAGAGGGCAGGTTCCAGCCGTAATCGTCCCGATAAAGCCGGTATT
>RPPU01000832.1 GCA_003819975.1 Desulfobacteraceae bacterium | reverse complement strand
TGGGATACAGTAATTTGATCGGACTGGAGATAAGTTTTAACAGATTAAATGAAGTGCGCCGGCTCGGGCCATCTTGCGCTCAGATTCTTTGCAGCGATTCCATTCCTTTTGCTTCCTTTCATTTTGACGCAGTTGTCAGTGCGGCTGTTATAGAGCATATTGTCCATCCAGCCGAATGGCTGGCCGAATTAGCACGTGTGACCAAACCGCAAGGTTTGGTTTCAATTGTCACCGACACCTACATGTGGAAATGGCTAAAATGGATGGGCCTTTATCGTTCCATTCAGCCCATTGATGAAGCCATTTGGCCCTTTACTCTAGTTCATTGGGCAAAACAATCGGGTCTTGATCTGATCGGTTGCGGCGGTTTTATCAACAACCCCCAACAAAAGCATTACTTCGGCAACCAATTGCTAAAGCTATTCCCCGGAGCGGGATGGCTGCAAAGGCGGCTTAAGCAAAAGCGCTTACCTGAAATTTATTCGGATGAACGGATATATGATTTAAACCCATTCGATTTTCAACATGAAAAAATCAAAACCCATTATTGGGCGTGCATAGGGTCATACGAATGTTACTATTGGTTTCGCAAGCATTAAAACAAGCTATCAAAAAGCATATCCCGGCGGTAGTCTATAAGCCTGTTTTGCTTTGGTTGCGACGAATAAAACCGATATTTTGGGTCAATATCAGGCGGATGACGCCAGTCAGCTCACTGTTCGGATTCGACAGGGGCCTGCCCATTGACCGCTTTTATATTGAGGAATTTCTCCGTAACCATTCAAACGACATAAAAAACCGCGTTTTAGAAATAGCCGATCCCAATTATACCCTAAAATTCGGCGGCGATCGGGTAACCCGCTCCGATGTCCTCCATCTTACCGAGGGCAATTCCCGCGCCACCTTAATAGGTAGTCTGGCCACCGGCAAAGGCATTCCGCAAGATTGCTTTGATTGCATGATCCTAACCCAAACTTATCATACGATTTATGATGTGAAATCGGCACTCCTGAATACCTTTTCAGCTCTAAAGGAAGGCGGTGTTTTGCTGGCGACTTTGCCGGGAATCAGTCAAATCAGCCGTTATGATATGGATAGATGGGGCGATTACTGGCGCTTCACCGATCTTTCCGCACGACTTTTATTTTCGGAAGTATTCGGTCCTGAAAATGTCTTAATCGAAACCCATGGCAATGTGTTGACCGCCATTGCCTTTTTACACGGCCTTTCCGCTAAAGAATTAAAGCCGGCTGAATTGTCTTACCATGATCCGAACTATCAACTGCTGATCACGGTCCGAGCGGTAAAACCATTAAAAGGTAATACATGAATATACGTTCCGTCCTAAAGTTAAACCGGCTTCACCGATGGATCAAAGCGAAGATTCACGCTAAAGCTTTGATTCTTTTATACCATCGGATTGCGACACCTCCGATAGACCCGCAATTGCTGGCAGTGGCTCAGGCCCATTTTGAACAACACCTGGATGTGATTTGCAAATATTACCACCCACTTTCGCTGAATGATTTATGCCGTGCCATTCAAACCAAAGCGGTTCCTCCGCATTCGATTGTCATAACTTTCGATGACGGCTACTCCGACAATCTTTATGCTGCCAAACCACTTTTGGAAAAATATAATATCCCCGCCACGGTCTTTGTAACCGGCGGCCTGATCGGACCGAGCGCCTCTCTTTGGTGGGACGAATTGGCCCGAATTTTTCTCCAACCGGGCCCTTTACCCCGGGTCTTGGAATTGACGATCAACGACCAATTTCATCATTGGGAAATAAACGATTTTTTCCCCGCCGACTCTGAAAAGCATGAAATCAGGAAACAGTGGAATGTTTTAGAGGAATCGGATCCGGGCTCTCGACAAACCGTATACCGATCCTTGTATTCTATTATCAGGAATCTGTCGTCGCGTGAAACAAT
>RPPU01000831.1 GCA_003819975.1 Desulfobacteraceae bacterium | reverse complement strand
CACCTCCAACTACGGTTACCGCTCGGGTAAAGTGTTGCCCAGCAAAACCAATGCCGACGCCGCCATGAAACAGTGCCCGACGGTGAAAAGCTGTATCGTAGTGGAAAGAGTGAAGAAAGAAACCGAAATGCAGGCCGGCCGCGATTTCTGGTATCATGATTTGATGGCCAAAGCTTCCAATAAGTGCGAACCCGAGCAAATGGATGCCGAAGATCCGTTGTTTATCCTTTACACCTCCGGCTCCACCGGCAAGCCCAAGGGCGTGCTGCATACCACCGGCGGTTACATGGTTTACACCAGCACAACCCTGCATTATTGCTTTGACATCAAGGAAGACGATGTGTGGTGGTGCACCGCGGATATCGGCTGGGTCACCGGACACAGCTATATCGTGTACGGCCCGCTTTCCATCGGCGCGACCTCATTGATGTTCGAAGGCGTTCCCAACTATCCGGAACCGGATCGTTTCTGGGAAGTCGTGGAAAAATACAAGGTCAATATTCTGTACACCGCTCCGACCGCCATCCGCTCCATCATGAAAACCGGCGACACCTGGCCGAACAAGAGAGACCTGAGCTCCCTGAGACTGCTCGGCAGCGTGGGCGAGCCCATCAACCCCGAAGCCTGGATGTGGTATTACACGGTCATCGGCAAAGAACGCTGCCCCATCGTCGACACCTGGTGGCAGACCGAAACCGGCGGCTATTTGATCACCCCGATCCCGGGCGCTTTCCCCATGAAACCGGGTTCCGCTTCCAAACCGTTCTTCGGCGTTGTGCCGGTTATTCTGCGCGCCGACGGCACCGAAGCCGACGTGAACGAGGGCGGCCATCTCTACATTAAGAAATCCTGGCCGGGCATGATGCGCACGGTGTACGGCGATCCCAACCGTTTTAAAGAACAATATTTCGTGCAGACCCCCGGTCTCTATTTCACCGGTGACGGCTGCCGTAAAGACGAAGACGGCTTCTATTTCCTGATGGGCCGCGTGGACGACGTGATCAACGTTTCCGGTCACCGTTTGGGCACCGCCGAAGTCGAGAGCGCCCTGGTGGCGCATCCGGCCGTGGCCGAAGCCGCCGTGGTCGGCATGCCGCACGACATCAAAGGGCAGGGCATCTATGCGTTCGTGATTTTGAAAGAGGGCCAGACGCCTTCCGACGATCTCAAGAAAGCCCTGATCGCGCATGTGCGCACCGAGATCGGCCCGATCGCTTCTCCGGATAAACTGCATTTCACCCCCGGTCTTCCCAAGACCCGCAGCGGCAAGATTATGCGCCGGATTCTGAGAAAGATCGCCGAGAACGACGTCAGCAACCTCGGTGACACCTCTACCTTGGCGGAACCCGAAATCGTGGAAAAACTGGTTGCCGGCCGTCAATAAGCAGTTATTTAGGTAATTCATAGCAGGCCGCCGGGGTTTCCCGGCGGCCTTTTTTGTCTATTGCTTAGGTTCAACCGTTCACGGTTCATAGTTCAGGGTCGAAGAATGAGGCATTTTGAGCTGAAGCCTGAAAGCTTTTAATAAAAGAATTTTTTATGAAAGTATCGGTTCTTGATTCGAAAAAACGACTGAAGGAATGCGCCAAATTATATGTACGTGCTTCCAATGGAGAGCCCTGGAACGATCAGTGGACCGAAAAAACCGCTTTCAAGCGGTTGCTTGATTTTTTTAATTCACCGGGATATCTTGGCCTTTATGCGGAAGAGGAATCCGGTATGCTGGGGGCGCTGATCGGCAATACCGAACAGTTTTACAGCGGAAGCTATTTTTATCTGAAGGAAATGTTCGTATTGCCGGAACATCAAAGAAAAGTGATCGGCGCGGGTTTACTGAATGAGTTGAAAAGAATTTTAGACGAGCAAGGCATTCGCTCCATCCAGTTATTTACATCCAAGAAATTATTCCCTTTTTCTTTTTATAAAAAGCATGGTTTT
>RPPU01000830.1 GCA_003819975.1 Desulfobacteraceae bacterium | reverse complement strand
TGAACCAGCAGGTTGACGCACTTATTGACCGCGTTGCGGTACATGCGGCCCGGCATCAAGCCCAAAGACATGGCGCTGGCATGACTCATTTTGACGAAATCAGGACTTTGTTTTCGATCGGTATTCGGTTTCATAGTCTGAGTTTTTCTTTCTTAATCCGGACAAGCCGGAACCAAGTTTGGGCAGGTCCGGAGGTCATTTTTCAAGCCCGACTATTTGTAAGGAGACATAAACACGGCGCCAAGGAGTCCATTTTTTCCCGAATAGTTTTAGCCTGGGTCGGCTCCGCTTGAATCGGTTACCTGCGCCTGATTTCGGGGCAAAAGGTCCGGTCGTTTTTATAATGTTATTATAGGATGAGTCGGGCTTTTAAAAATGACCTCCGGGCCCGCCTTACTCGTTAAAAATGTTTGACCATTTTGAGAAAAATTTAAACCTAATTCTATAGATAAATATCGATCAGTTCTTTTTAATATATTTCAAACAATTTCTCCTCGTACCAGGCGCATTATCGGAATTGAGGTTTTTTTGATCCTGCGTTTTTCAGGATCAAAAAAACCTTTACATCCTGACCTGGTTTTCCTTGGCGATCAAAACAGCCTTGACCAGGGTCGCCAAGTCCAGGCCGTAGATCATCTCCGGCCGCCAGACCCGGGCGAGATTTTGCTCGATCAACTCCGGCCGGGCCGAGGTCCATTTCAAAGCTTTTTCCAAGAGATTTATATCTTCAGTAGTGGAGAAAAAGTCTCCGGTGATGATCACATTTTCAATGGAACCGCCCGAGAGAGCCAAATAAATCTCCAACAAACCGGCTTGGGTCTTCAATCGGCCCACGCCCATGCGGGCACGGGGGTGTTTGTGGGAGAAGATCCACTCTTTTTGAGTGTAGCGGTCCCGAATAAAGCGTTGGACGGTGTCCTGCTCCCACGGGTCCGGCTCCTCTTCCTGAAAATGAACCTGGAATTGCTTTTCAAAGCTGGCCTGAATGGCGGCCACGACTTCCGTCACCGGTATGTCCCGGCCCGTTTCCCGGCGCAGAGTAGTCATGCGTTGGCTGAAGCAGTTGTAGCCTTTGTCGCTTAGTTTGAGCAACGGGGTATTCATGATGTCGAGCATCAGGGGAATGTCGAAATCGACCAAGAGGCTGGTATGGAAGAGCAGACTTTGACCGGTCTCGGCCGCGGCGGAAAGGCCGGCGATTTTTTTACCGGCAACCTCCAGGTCGTTTTTCGGTTGAAAATAAGCCGGCACGCCGAAGGTCTGCAAAGCTTGGATCAGGACCTGGCTGAGGGTTTGAAAAACGCCGGCCATGGTGGCGCTCTTGAGTCCGGGATGGTCGATGTTGATCCCGAAACCCAGGGCTACGATTTTGGGGCCCATGATCACGGTGCCGCCGCCGGTGCTGCGCCGGTTGTATTCAATGCCGCGTTCTCGGCAGCGGTCAATTTTCAGGGCGGCCTCGATATCCTGATACTTGCCGACAATGACCGAGGGTACAAAATTGTAAAGATGCAAAACCGGCGGCGAAGCATGCAGGGCCACGGACTGGGGCAGGGTATCGTCAATCGCCAGTCCTTCGGCAGTGGACACGGGTCTGGTTAAATTTTTAAAAAGTCGCCAATTCATAATTTAGGCGCTTCGTTCAACAATATCGACATGGGGATTTAAAAAAAAAGCCTTTTGGAACATTACGATACGATTCTCAAGATCCGTTGCTGATAAAGGGTATTTTTAGAAATCCCGGGTTGTCGATATTGAAAATGTTAATAATCATCGCCTGACAACCGCACGGACTTATTCCGGCGATCTCGCCGGAATGCCTGTTCCGGTACACTGGAACTCCTGTTCCGGTACACTGGAACTCCTGTTCCGGTTGGCCGGAATTTATGTTTTATCGATCCTACGTTTTTTAGGATCGATAAAACATTTAGGCCTTGGCCTTTT
>RPPU01000829.1 GCA_003819975.1 Desulfobacteraceae bacterium | reverse complement strand
TTCCTTCGGCCGGGGCATTGGTACATGAATTGCTATTCTTACTCAGCAAAGGCAATTAGTGACCCGGGTGAAGGAGGCAAAAATATGTTAACCGGAATGTTGGACGCGGCCAAGGGTTGTTTACACGGGGGACGGGACGTAGTTGGCTATGTTGACAAGATAATTGAGATAGGCAAGGGATAGATAAAACACGTAGTGATTAAAATCTTTTTAGCTTCAAAGATGCCTAATAGGAGAACTTGATTTAGCCAATATAGCCAACAACGGGCTCCTTCGTGAAAAATATTTGTGAATGTGGTTCCGTCAGCCACATTTCCCCACCGACGAATCTTAAGGTCGCCGGGTTCAAGGTGTTCGAGGCCTACATAACGGTCAAATCCATCTGCAGCCGGATCGATAGATCGTTCACGGCATAATTGCACCACATCTCCGAACGCGACGCGGGTCCATCCTTTTTTGAGTTTCTCAGCCACCGGTTACCTCCCAGCGGCCGCCTTTGTCGGGACCGATACGTTTCACATAACCATGAGATTTCAGATATTGGATGTTTTTTTCCACGGCTGTTATGCTGATGCTTAGAATCTCCGCCAATTTTTTCGCTGAGATTTTCGGGTCGTTCTTCATGGTCTTCACAATGGCGGCCCGGGTTTCACCCAACTTTTCACCCAACTTTTCACCCAACTTTTCATCCAATCGTTTTTTGGTCTCGGCAGACATTATTTTCAAGTAATCCGGCGAATAGGTAAACTCAAACCACAAGTCGCCCGGATCATATTTAATTTTAGGCACTGGGGCGCCGGCGTTGCGGCAAGCCTCGACGATTCTCTGGATGCCGCGCCCCCAGGCTTCGATTTCACCGGCGCGGAAAAAAGCATTGGCCACCAGCGGATTGAAGGGGCGCGAAGAATGTTGTGAAAAGAGCTTTTTTACCGTCCACGTTTCGGGAAGCTCGCCCGGGTTCCAAACGGAAAGACGGTCTTCAAACACCCGGATCTGGATCGGCGCCGCAATCGCATAATCGCGATGGATAAGCGCGTTTAAAACCGCCTCGCGCAAGGCTTCTTCCGGGATCGGATAAGACTCTATGCGGTAAATGCCTTGATAGCCGATGGCGGCCTTGAGGTACTTGGTAAGGAGCAGATCGATGGTTTTTCGCGCCTGCGTGAACAGGTCGCCGTGAATTTCATCATGATAAAGCAGCTCGGTTTCACTCCGAAAGTAGCCGAGCTTCACGAAAGCGCCGGTGAAAAATCGCTCCGGTTTGGGATGGAAAAGCAGGATCGCGGCGCGTTTGAGAGAAGCTCCCTCGACGAGATTCAGCTTCTCGATCAGCGCGGCAATCGTTTCCCTGAGCAGGTCTGGATCCAAACGCTGACTCTGTTTGGCTAATTTCCGGAAGAGCATGATCGCGGATTTGGATAAATCGCGCAGGGTTACGTGCGGGAATGAAACGTCGTCCCAGGTGCGGCCGTATTTGCGGAGAAGAAAGCGGTCCAAGGCCGCGTCCTTTAATTCCTGATTGGTGCTGCCGCTGCGGTAAAAGTAGTCGCCTTTGTAACTGATCGGGTTCGGATAGGAGTCGACCCGAATTTCAACCAGGTTTTTGCCGGCTTCCTTGACTTGGCGCACATTGGCCATGATGCCGAGCACGTCGCGGATTTTATTGGGCAAATCCTGAAGCAACTGTTTCACGTTATCCACGCCGACAATCGCGCCCTTGTCGTTTTTCCCGATTATCAATACGCCGCCTTCCGCGTTGGCGAATCCGGAGATCCATTTAAGGTATTCGTCCCGCCAGCATTCTTTCCACTCTATGGTTTGGTTCTCTTTCATGGCTTAATCCCTATCGGCGACAATATCGTCCAGCATTTCGGTCAGCTCGTCCATCTGTTCCCAGAACTCGCGGCCGCCGGCCTCAAAAGCTTTCCAGGCTTTTTTTAGGTCT
>RPPU01000828.1 GCA_003819975.1 Desulfobacteraceae bacterium | reverse complement strand
GCGGACTTTTATTATCCGGAGAAGATCAAAGAGATTTCCATCGGATATTTTTTGCATGATGCCGGCAAGGTTCTGCTGCCGGATGAAATCTTGAACAAGAAAGGGCCCCTCACGGATAAGGAATTTGAAATCGTCAAGACCCACTCGTTTGAACTGGGGCTCAAGATTCTATACAAAAATCGGATTAATGACCCTTTAATCCTGGATTCAGTGAGATGTCACCATGCCGTCATGTTCGATGATGAACCGAGATGTTATCCGGCCGATGTCGCACCCGACGAAATTCCTCCTCATGTCAAAATCTGCAAACTGGCCGACATATACGATGCCATGACCTCCAAACGGTGTTACAAGGACGCCTGCAATCCCATCGAGGTGGTCAGCACTCTATATAACAAATATGCAAAGAAACATCAGAGCCTGCAATATGTCCTGCACGCCTTTGTCAGTGTCGTCGGCATTTATCCGCCCGGCAGTATCGTTTTTTTAAACAACGGGCAATGGGCCTATCTCCTCGATTCCCGGGGACCGGTTGTTGTGCCCTTTACCGACCAGCGGGGGGAGCCCCTGAACCAGCAACCCGATCCCATCGACCTGTCGAATCAGAACAGTGGATCACCCGAAATAAAAATCGACCACAAACGCCCCTTGACCTCACCGATCGAAGTATACAATAAATTGCCGGAAACGATGCGAAGAATGATTTTTTCGACAAAGTAGCCCTTTTAGACAGACAAAGCAGTCATTTGACGTAAATTGGTGATATCGCGCAGAGGTGGTGCGCCGAACAGGCGGCTGTACTCTCGGCAGAACACCGGATTGAGAGAAAAATGCATTGACATCATGCACAAGGTAGTACAACAGTTCAGGCTATGCCGTTTGCATGCATGAATTCGATTACAAGCTGGGGGAACATTCTCAAGCGAAACAGGCCGCTTCCGATGTCGATGTGGGCCGAAAATACTTGGAAAGGGCCTTGCTTGAGAATGAAAAGGAGTTCGGGGAATTCATTTTCGGCAAGCTAAAAAATATTTCAGATCATGAAAAAAAGTTGCCACATAGTTGACATGGATTTTTTAGACTCGAAAAAAGAAGAAGGGAATCAAGCTAAGAAGCTGATTCCCTTTATCTTTCTGGCGCACCCGGCACGATTCGAACGTGCGACCTACGGATTCGTAGTCCGGTACTCTATCCAGCTGAGCTACGGGTGCAAACGGCTCAAATTTGAAACGCTTCATAAGCCAAACAGTTCGGGTTGTCAACGATTTGTTCACGATTTTCTCATGATTTATTCAGGACCTTCCGGAATTGGAATATGGACGAGTTGCATCTGAGATTCATGGAAACGGCCATCGAAGAGGCCGAAAAAGCTGGACAACGGGATGAAGTTCCGATAGGAGCAATCCTTGTCGATGAATCCGGCAATGTTCTGGCAAAGGCCTGCAACCTGACCATTACGGCGTCCGATCCAACCGCCCACGCCGAAATCCTCGTGCTTCGGCAGGCGGCTGAAAAAATAAACAACTACAGGTTGTTGAACACCACCTTATATGTTACGGTGGAACCCTGCCTCATGTGCATGGGAGCCATTGTCCATGCCCGGGTGGCGAAGGTAGTGTTTGGCGCCTGGGACCCCAAATGGGGAGCCGCCGGCTCGTTGTATGATTTTTCAAAGGATCTCCGCCTGAACCATCAGCCGGAGATCATCGGGGGCGTTTGCGAGGATGTTTGTCGGACATTGATGCAGTCTTTTTTCCGCAGGAAACGGATTGCTCGGGGGCAAGGCTCTTCCCGGCCGGAATCGGGTTCCGGCCGACCGGACATGCATGGAGCGGCCGAACACCGGGCAGGTTATGAATTTTAGCGCACTTTAGGCACTCTTTTTAAGTGAAGGAGCAACCCGTGGCGAATATCGTACTCATCGGCACCCAGTGGGGGGACGAAG
>RPPU01000827.1 GCA_003819975.1 Desulfobacteraceae bacterium | reverse complement strand
TCCACCTGTTCCAGGTATGTTCTATAATCCGGCACCGGGATAGTATCCAGGTCATGCACCGGCTGGCCGCAAAGGATTCTTTCTTTAGGCGGGTTTCCCGCCAGCACCTGTTGAACAAAAGCCGGGAAAGTTATCTCGCCTTCGCCGGAAAAGATATAGTCGATATGGGTTTTGAGGGTAACGATGCCTTCGGCCATTTCGCCTTCGCACAACGGCCCACCCAGGATGGTTATTATCGTGGGGTTGGCTTTCTTGACGGCTTCCAGCAGGGCGATGCAAGGCAGCAGGCCGCCGCAAGAGGTGGAACATCCCACGATGCGATAACCCCGGCCCACGATGCGCCGCGCTAAGTCGTGTTCCCAATCGCTGGTTAGGGTTTCAAGGCGGCTCAGATCAACGCCCGCCTGCCATTTTCTAAACGATACCACCGGTTCGGGGACAGGGGGTACTGTTAATATTGACTTAAGCCTCCGGCGGCCAGGGGGTTCTTTTGAAAAACCACCCCCTGGACCCCCGCAAAACTTTTGATCGGTTGTTGTTTTTTCTTTGATTTTCCAGAGGTGATCCGGCACCCAGCCGGGGTCTGAGAATTTAGCGGCGGCTGGGGCCAGCGCCAGGGTTTCATCGCCAAACGCCGCCGCCGCGAACAACCGCTCTCCCATCAAAAGATGCCAGTCTAAGGAAATAGACCGGTGCAGCTCCACTCCCAGGAGTCGGGAATACAGCAAATTGGCGTACAACAATTCTATATGTATTCCTGCTTCCCGGCAGCAGGCCCGAAGTAGATGCACCCCCGGTGACGGCAAATCGGTCATGGCCGTGGGAGAAACCACCAACAGGACATCCACCGGGTCCAGGACTCCCTCCATGAACGCATTAATACACTTAATATCGACCTCGTTAAACGGCTTTCCTATTTTTTTGACACTGAGAAAAGGATCAGCAAAAATCGTGGGGCAGTACTTCGTCTTCCGATTTTACTCGTCCCGATTTTTTTAAATCTAGCATCGCATCGTTGAGTTCTTGCTTGGTAAATCCTTTCATCTTCTCCACCAAATCAGGATTATCCACTAAATGTTCCAGGAACTCTTTCGCTTTTTCTTTAGCCATGTTAATCTCCTTATTCTCTAAATTTTGAATATTAATTATGCACAAAAGCGAAAACGAATGTCAAGAGATTTTAGGCGAAAAAAACAAAAAAGACCTCAACTGGTTTATGCCGGCGTCCACCGATGACATGCGTCGTCGGAGAGACGGAGGGGGGGGGCACCGCCCCCATTCTTCAACTGGATGGGGGGAGGAAATAAGCCTGGAAAGGGTTATAAATTTTTAGACCGGGGATGCTTTCAAAATCTTTTTGATTACGGGTTACTAAAGTAAAATCATTTACCAGGCACGCCGCGGCTATCACTGCGTCAGGCAATTTAATATTTCGCTCTCGCCTGATGCGAATAGTTTTTGTTACTATTTCTTCGCTTAAAGAAATGACATCGGCACCTCTTAGAAAGCGAACGGCATTTTGGTATTGTTCTTCGTCAAATTTTGACCACCCCAGGAATTCAATCCTGGAAATTATAGAAATATTGAAGGATTGACGGAAAATCCTCTCTACTTCCTGGACAGTGTTTCCAGGAATGAGACCCTCATAATAATAGATGAGGATATTGGTATCGATCAAAAACCCCTGTCCCATTCGTCTCTTAACCTCCGGCATTCATGCTCGATTTCTTCCACGGTCATATTGAGATTGCCGGCACCTCTGAATACGGCAGGATCAAAAGCTTTCGGCTTCTTGACGTGATCTTCATAAGGAAGGATAATAATTTCGAGTTTCTTTTTTTTCTTGAGTTCACCAGGTAGGTCTATGGTTATCCTGCCGTTCCTGGGGCTTTCTAAAAATCGGACTGCATCCATTTTCGATATCCTCCATAAAGTCGGTTGCTTC
>RPPU01000826.1 GCA_003819975.1 Desulfobacteraceae bacterium | reverse complement strand
TAATCATCCGGCCGAAATCACCCGTGCGGTTGAAACGGCCTGCACCCGTCTGGCCGATCGCGGTATCGCCTTGGGCAGCCAAACCGTTTTGCTCAAGGGGGTGAATGACGACCCGGATACCCTGGGCCGATTGATGATGCAACTGCTCGCCATCCGTGTGCGCCCATATTATCTGCACCAACTGGATCATGTCCGCGGAACGGCTCACTTCAAGGTTCCGCTGGAGCGCGCCCTGGAACTGGTGGCAACCCTGCGGGGCCGGCTTTCCGGCATGGCCGTTCCGCACTTCATGATCGATCTGCCCAAGGGTGGCGGTAAGATTGCCCTGACTCCGGAAACAATCGTCGAAAAGGGGGTCGACTGCTGGTGGATTCGCAACTGGCAGGGCCGGCGGTTCGCTTATGATAGCCGGTAGTACGGAATTCTAAAAAAAGGGGGCTTTAAGCCCCCTTTTTTTAGAGAAATCTGAGCTGATCTTAATCAGGCTACCGCGTTTTTCAGGGCCTTGCCGGCCATGAATTGGGGCACTTTACGGGCCTTGATCTTGATCTTCTCTCCGGTTCGCGGATTGCGGCCGGTACGTGCTTTGCGCTTTGACACTTTGAAGGTACCGAAACCGGTCAGGGTGATCTTGTCCCCTTTTTTCAGACCCTGAGTAATGGCGCCCAGCAGACTATCCAATGCTGCCTCGGCTTCTTTCTTACTGTTCAGATTCTTGGCCATTTCAGAAATCAATTCGCTCTTGTTCATCCTCTTTTGCTCTCCTTTCCTGTCGTTAGGTGAATCAAATGCTTGGGGTAGAAAAAGCACACATCTCGCCATGTCATTCAAAGGTAGGCACGCTCATAGTTATTAGCGCGCGGCAAATGGCCGGACTGCCAGAAGTCCTAAAAGCCGGATACCTTTTCCATGGCTTCCATTCGGGTCTTACATTGAATGCAGTGGGCGGTTACCGGTCGAGCCATCAGCCGGGCCAATGCGATCTCTTCGCCACAGGATTCGCAGGTGCCGAAAGTCCCTTCTGCGATCTTGCTTATGGCCGTCTTGATCTTCTTGATCAGATGACTTTCCCGGTCTCGAATACGCAAAGTATAATTGCGGTCGGTTTCCATTGAAGCCTGGTCAACCGGGTCCGCGGCATTTTCATCCGACTGGACTAACGCATTGACCGTTTTTTCCGCCCGCGTCAGCAATTCTTCGAGTTGATGATTGAGCAGTTCTTTGAAATAGTCAAGATCTTTGGACTGCATGAAACCTCAATTCTCTGCGGCTGGTAATGCCGCACGGACGATCGCTAATGACACAGGCGCTTTAAAAAAGCCGGCCCTTCGTGGTTATGCACGAAAACCGGCAAATGGTCAGTCTTTTTTCCGGATTCTCGATCTCCTGGTAATATAGGCTCTCAATCTGAGATTAGAGATCCGATCTACCCAACATTATCAGGACAATATCATCAGGTTCATCAACGATCAACTGTCCAAATCATTATTATGCCCGGTCTATGCTATTTTCAGGACCGCTGATTCGGATGATCACCATGTCTGGACGATACTCTACGGCATTTTGCGGTTTCATCAATATTAAAAGCTCTCCAATATGCAAAATTGCCTGATAGCGATCGATTTGGTAGTCTTGGGTTCTCGCTTGACCACCC
Organism: Desulfobacteraceae bacterium; assembly: GCA_003819975.1. The sequence goes on along the minus strand of RPPU01000826.1, from coordinate 294 downwards.
CGGTGGCCTGAATGGATTTTTGAATCAAATTAATAAATTGATCACTATTTTCAATGAGATACTGTTCGTCATCGGTTGCGCACAGTGCCACCGCCGTAACCCGATCCTCCTGATCCCATTGTACTGGAGTGACAATGCCGATGAGTGTTTCACTTTCCCGGGCTCTTTTTTTCTTTGGCATACCCTGACTCCTTAATACCCATCAACGGTGTCCGGTCACATGCAGGCACGGCACCCACGCGCCTATTCGCGCAGCGCCCCACGGTCGTGGGAACCGATTATTCCGCGAGAATC
>RPPU01000825.1 GCA_003819975.1 Desulfobacteraceae bacterium | reverse complement strand
CTTTGAATGGCGCCGCCATGATCGATGATCACCGTATGACCCGTGAAAAAATGATCGGCGATCAGGACCACTTTGCCACGATTGATTGCCGCGATCGGCGTCCCTATGTCACCGCGCAGATCCACACCCGTATGGGGCGACCGGGGCTGATTGTTGATAATACTTTTTACTCCAAACGTGCCGCTGACTTCACCGTTTACCGGCCGGATAAAAGACCCTTGCCAGAGCTGCTCCGCGAGCGGTCGGGCCCAAATGGCCGCTACGATATTGGTTTCTTTTTGCACGCGTTCCAGAGTCGGGCCGTCCAACTCGTCCCATCCTTTCGGCAAGGTCAGATTCCGCAACCCGTAATCCTTGGCCCGGATCGCGATCTCCATTGTGCTGGTCTTAACTTGGCTGCCGGTTGTAAGCCGGATCAGCACTTGGCTCTTTCCCGGGGATGCGCCCAGACCGGCTTCCAAAAAACCGAACCATCGGGTCTTCTCCGGATTGGCCGCCAGGGGAATCTCCTTATCCCGCCATAAAAGCGCAGGCGTTATCTCCCGGGTCGTAGTAAGGGTGACCAGCACCACATCGCCTTGGTCCAATACACTTGACGAGATCTGAATGTTGGTTTGCGGCAGGATCTGAACCTGAACCGGATCCTGCTGGGCCGCGACCGGTTGAAAAACCGGGCTCAATATGCCGACAAACAGCGCCCGGGTCAATATTTGCTTAACCATCCGATTTTTCATGAAATATACGCAACAGCCTCCTCAAAAGCTCGATCACTTTGTTCTTATTTTATGCTTTTGTCAAAATAATTTCAGTCTTTATTTAGAATCGCTTTTTCCACCCGGCACTCCAATTCACCCTCGGCCAGCAGGATCCGGACCTGCCGGCCCGGTTGGATCTTCCGGGCTGATTTTAAAATCTCTTTTTCCGGCCATGTGCGGGTCAGGCTGTAGCCTCTTTTAAGCACCGAGAGGGGATGCAAGTTTTTTAAATTCTCGGCCAACAAAGAAAAACGGGCGCGGTTGTCCTTGAGCGACCGGGACATCGCCTTTATTTGACCCTGGCCATAGAAAGCCAGATTTTGACGTAGAGCGGCGATCCGATGCAGGGGAGAATATAAGAGGAGCGAACGGCTCGCAAATGATAAGCGGTTTTTACGCTCCCTCATGTCGGTCTCCATGAGCCGGCCCAAGCGATCTTGCAGATCATCCAGCTTGAGCCAGGCATCGGCCAGGCCTTTGCGCGGATCACGCAAACCCTTGGTTAAAAAAACCAGCTGTTGGCGCGTCCGGCTTAACTGGTTTTTAAAAAGAAACAACAAACGGGAGGCGGTCTCCTGCAAGCGCTTCTGAAGACCCTCTTTTTCCGCCACGATCAACTCAGCCGCAGCCGAGGGTGTCGGCGCTCTCAGGTCGGCGGCCAAATCCGCGATGGTGATATCGATTTCATGGCCCACGGCCGAAACCACCGGAATGCGCGAAGCCCGGATGGCCAAAGCCAGTTGCTCGTCATTAAAAGCCCAAAGATCTTCCAGAGAACCGCCGCCCCGGGTCAAAACAATCACATCCACGGCCCGCATCTTATTCACCAAACTCAAAGCTTCAATCATCTCGCCGGCCGCTTCATCACCCTGAACCTTGACCGGCACGATGATAATTTCGATATTGGCGAAACGCCGCTGAATCACCTTGAGAAAATCCCGGATAGCCGCGCCGGTCGGCGAAGTGATGACCGCCACTCGTTGCGGCAAAAAGGGCATTGGTTTTTTCAGCGCCGGATCGAAAATCCCCTGAGCAGCCAGCTTTTTCTTCAACTGCTCCAAAGCCAGAGCCAAAGCGCCCACCCCCAGGGGTTCCATATAATCCAGAATGATCTGATATTCACCCCGGGGTTCATAAAGCCCGAGCCGGCCCCGGACAATGACCTTCATGCCGTCTTCAGGCCGAAATTTGAG
>RPPU01000824.1 GCA_003819975.1 Desulfobacteraceae bacterium | reverse complement strand
TTTCATTCAGGATCTCCACAAATCGGCTCATGTGGGTGCCTTTGTAATAACGCGGCAAATTCACGTACATATTGATCTTGGCCACGGTCTGTTGTTCGCCCGTGTTTTTGTCCAGAACCGTGATGGGATAGCGGATGCCTTTGACACCGACCTGGTCGATATCGATTTCGCGGTCGTCTTTATGGTTTTGAATGTCTTCCAAAATAAATCCTCGTAAAACGTTTTGAAGTGATTTTTAATTTTTCAGGGCCTTAAAGTCAATAAAAAGATCAGGCGGTAATAACGGCGCTTGCCGCCGCTTAGGTGATTTAGCGGTCACGGGTTAGGTAGGGGCAGGTTTCAAACCTGCCCTTGGGAGTATCATATTTCTTTAACTCTGATTTTATTATCTTAGGTTCCTTTCGAACAAACCGAATTTTAGCAAATAGGTGCGTTTTTGAAGCTGAGGGATTTGCGGGATAGCGCTATGAAATTTAGGGGGATGGATGCACAACAAGTCGGAAAGGCGGTTTTTCTTCATAATCCTGATTTGAAAACGCAGAGTCGAGACAAAGGCGGATCGGTCCTGTGCATAGATGGTGCAACACCATTCCGAGCCGCGGGGGCCGGTCGTGCGCAGGCCCAGGCACAGGGAAACGGTTTTGGCATCGCGGGTGCCGATCCAAAAGGTCACGGTCTTATCAAGTGCGACCAGGTTGGCGCGGGTCAAGTCCAAGGCGTACCAATTATAAAAGAGCAGATTGCGCGGCACCAAACCGGGCAAGTTGCTTAATAAGGTGAAGACCTTTTCGGGAGTGGCCCGGTGGAATTCAGACGATTCTTGCGACAATCGGTCGCCAATATTTTTTTTCCACAGATAATTCATGGTGAGCCGTTTGGACATGCCGATCAGGCGGGGAAGTTTGGGGGAGATTTCGTTATCCAATTCCGTAATCAGGCGCACCCGCTCGACGCCCTGCGAGGCGGACAGGCCGGCATTGTATTTCGTGATGAACGCGCCCAGGCCCCTTCGTTTATAGCGGGGATGGACCCGCAGACCTTCCATCCAAGCGGTGCGGCCTTTTTCGATGATGCGCACCAGTCCGAAAGCAATGATCTTTTTTTTATCAATACTCACCCCATTGAGTGATATTAAATGATAATAGCATAGGCTTTGTTCTCTTAATATCACTATTTTAAAAGATCTCATAAAATCAAAAGGTTCCAAGTCGTTACCGCGATTTTCTATGATTGACAGACAATCGGGGGTTCTTTACAATATCCGGAGAATTTAAGGCGAAATAATAAATGCTTAGGCAGCCGGGAGGATCCATGAACCCCTTACCCCTCGATGAACCGAAAGCCGTTCTTTTTGATTTTGAAGGCACTCTGGTCGATTTTCAGTGGAACCTGGCCGAAGCGGTCCGGGAAACGCTGGCCATGCTGGCGGCATCCGGGTTTGCCTTGGAAAAATTCAGCGGTTTAAAGTATTCGGCCTTGATGCTGCAAGCGCAGCAGGCGGCAACTGAAGCAGGCCGTTCGCCCGAAGAAGTGCGGAATAAAATCGGCCTCATTTACGACCGTTTTGATGAAGACGCGCTTTCGCGTTGGTCCTTGCGGCCCAAGGCCGACGCGTTTCTGTCCGCCCTTAGAGCGGCCGGAATCAAGACCGGGTTGGTCAGTAATATCGGGCGGAGAATTTTAGGTAAAGCATTTGCAAAACTTAAACTGGACGGGCTTTTTGATGTGGCGGTCAATCGCAATGATGTGCAAAATTTGAAGCCGCATCCCGAAGGAATCCTATGGGCTTTGGATCGTCTCGGTGTTCCCAAAGAAAAAGCGCTGTTTATCGGCGACAGTCTGGACGACATTCAGGCGGCGCGGGCGGCCGGCATCAAAGTGATGACCATCATAGGCGGAGAGAACAAGCAGGCGGAGTTGCTGGCGGCCCGGACGGACAAGTTGTTCCATAGCTA
>RPPU01000823.1 GCA_003819975.1 Desulfobacteraceae bacterium | reverse complement strand
TTCGGTCCCGCGCTGACGATTTCCAACTCGTCGTTCGGAACCATGCTGGCAATCTCCAAAATAACCTGGCGTTCCGGATCGAGCCCGGTCATCTCCAGATCCATCCAAACCAAAAAACCGCCCAAGGTGCCACCTCCATTGCAACGGATTGTCGAAAACCCGTTTGCTTGAAATAAACTATAGGTGAAAGACCCGGCAGTGTCAAAAGAAAAGGCCGCCCTGCAAGTTACTTAGCTTAAGGTTGACATATTCTATAAGAATGTTTTAGGATTTCTCGGGTTATTCCGGATTCTGACTTCTGAATTCTGTCTATCTGATAATAATACCACCCCAATCAAGGGATGAAACCTATGGAATGTAAACAAGAAAAGAACTTAAAAAAATGCGTCTGCACCTATGACCCCTGCAGCCGCAAAGGCCTGTGTTGCGAATGCCTGGCTTATCATTTAAAAACCCGGGAACTGCCGGGCTGCTGTTTCCCCAAAAACGCCGAAGCGACCTATGACCGCTCTTTCGATCATTTCGCGCGTTTGGTGGAGAACAAGCAAATTTGAATCGCTGTCAATACGGCTCTGTAGGGGCGACCCGCCGGTCGCCCCTACTTACCGCCTTCTTAAAGGATTATTTTCATGCAAACCATTATAAAATTAGCCGTCAGCCTGATCATCATCCTGATTTGCATCCAGGTCGGCAAACGCTTCCCTTCCCTGGCCGGTCTGATCGTGGTCATGCCCATCACCAGCCTGATCGTTTTGATCTGGCTGCATACCGACAACTCCGGCGACCCCAACTTGATCCCCAATTACATCAAGGGCGTACTCTGGGGTCTGGTGCCCAGCTTCTTTTTCTATTTAACGGCTCTGCTCTGCTTCAAGCGCCACCTGCCCTTTGCGATCTCCTTGGGCGCCGGTTTCGGCGTTTGGCTCGTGAGCGCGCTTTTGTTCCATTGGCTCTTATTAAAATAGCAAGGTTCAGACTGCGTAATAGGTTTTATTCATTTCCGTGAGATAGGGGAATGAATAAAACCTTTGCGCAATAATATACCTGCTAAAACCACCAGAGCCAGAGTGAGCAAACCGCCCAAAATGCCGGAAACACTGGTTCCGGCATTCACAGCCGGCCAGGTTGATTCAGCATCAACCGATTCTGTTTTAGCGCCTTCCGAACCAATACGAAAACCATAATCAGGCAAAGGAGCAAATTTCTTTTGCAGCCTGCTGAGCACCCCATGCATGCCTTGCTCCGGGCCTTGCAATTCCTCTGATCCGGTCACGCGCGCGATCGACCATTCCAGACCATCGGGATGCGTGGAAGCGAACCAGGAAAGCGCGACCCCGGTAACCAAAGCGACCAGCATTAACCCGATCAAAGCCGGCCTCCAAAATGCTTTTGGGGATTGCGATTTTTTGGAAAAAACGAAAATGAGACCGGGATCCGTTTTGAAAACGAAAATCACGACCGCAGCCGTCACCAACCCCTCCACAATGCCGATGGCCAAATGAACCGGAAGCATCAGAAGCACAAAACTCTTAAACGGCAGGCTGGTGATGCCGGAAAAGACCGTTTCCAAAACCACGCCGAGAGCCCCGGCTAGCAGCCCGATAATAGCGGCCGGAAGAGCCGCAAGTATGATTCGCCCGGGACCGGGATTGCGCGCTCCGGTTCCCGCAATCGGCTTAAAAATGAACGGATAGGCTAAAAAACAGGGGAAAACCCCGAGATTAAAAATATTGGCGCCCAAAGCCAAAAGGCCGCCGTCGGCGAAAAAAAGGGCTTGAATCACGAGTACCGAGGCAATGGTCAGGAAAGCCGCATAAGGCCCCAGGAGAATGGCAAGCAGTAACCCGCCGCCCAGGTGTCCGCTCGATCCGGTGCCGGGAATCGTGAAATTGATCATCTGGGCCGTGAAAACAAAAGCGCCCAAGATCCCCATCATGGGAATATACAACTCGTCC
>RPPU01000822.1 GCA_003819975.1 Desulfobacteraceae bacterium | reverse complement strand
ACTAAAGTTGAAAGTGACTAAAGTTTGGAAAGAGGAGAGAGGGAAGTGCCTAAAGTGAACTAAAGTTGAAAGTGCCTAAAGTTAGGAAAGAGGAGAAAGGGAAGTGCTTAAAGTTTAAAGTGAGCTGAAGTGACTAAAATAAAAACTTTAGACCTCGAAAACTTTAGGCGCTTAACACAGAAACATAAAACATTGCGGGAAGCCTAATAAGAAATATGCGGATCGGGATAGCACATAAACGAGCGGTTCAGGCAATCGCGCAACGGTTCATCGGGACGGGTGGAAGGGGACCGACGCTGAAGATCCTGATTCGTTGCGGTCTGATACGCCGGGGGTTTGATCGGCCGAGCCTGATTTTTCGGAAAGCGCGGGGTCCACAAGCACTCAATCCGACCACCCGGGTCTTTATCGACAGGGTTTTTAACCGGTATTACAAAAACAATGTGTTTATCCTCCCCGCGACCGCTCAACGTGCGGACGCCGTTCAAAGAGAGCACTACCGGCCGCAGATCGAGCCGGCCCGGTCTTGGGTGAATGGTTTTCCGCCCGATTTTTCCGGCCGTATGGCGCCGGTCGAGCAAATGCGCTATATACGCGAATTTATTTTTTTGAATGCCGGGGGGATAGGCAGGGAATCGGCTCGGACCGGCGGGCCGGCGGGTCGGCCCGGGCCTATAAAGCGGCAGACTCCAAGCAGGCTCAAACCGGATAGGGCGATCGTGGAAAAGCAGAGCGAAAAAACAGTTCATAGCCCGCGCGTCGAACGATCCCGGGTTCCGGGCGAACAGAGAGAAATCTTTTCAAATTGGGAATCTTTAACGGTCCGGGAAATGTTGCGCCAAGTCATGCCGGCCGGGTCGGGCTCATCCGGAATCCGGAATGAACGGGACCGCTCCTTGGGCGCATTGATTTTGACGAAACCGGAGGCCAATCGTCCGCCAAAGACCGCGGAGATCGAGCCGACTTTAAGGGCAGACCGGATTTTTGCCAGGGTTGCGGAATGCGCGGTCCGGAATAGTTCGGATCGGCTTGACCGGCAAAATACCGCGGGGTTTGCAACCCCTATTTATTCGCACGGTACAGAGCAAAAGACCTTGTCCGGATACGGCCGGATAGAGCATTTAGGGTCCAAGCTGTCCGCAGACGGAGGCGGGGTTTCCGAAGCGGTCCAAACACCCATGGGCGTGCTTTCGCGGCAAACCGGCCGGATGCAAACGATTCGGACCGTTTTAAAAAGTCCGGCATCCAAACCGGTCTCTTTTGCAAGGGTATTGTCCGATCAAGCGCAGGGGGAACCGAAGCTCTTATCCGATTCGGTCGCGGAAGACCGGTGGGATTTAAAGATAAGGGTTGTTCCGGAAACAGGAACGGAGCGTTCGGCGATCCATGGTCCGGAGGGGACGCGCGAACCGATGGGAGCCAAGGGAGCGGAACATGCGGCGGGAAACATGAAAAGTGTTTCTGCCGATTTTATAACCGCGAGTAATCCCAAGACACGATATGAAAAGCATTTGAAAGAGAAGACCGATGGGTCCGGAAAACGGTCCGTTGACCAAGCGCCTTCGGCCGGGGAGGCGGAGAAAGCCGTTATTTTTGAACCCAAAATGGTTTTGGCGCGAAGCCAAACCGGCGACAGGGAAAGGGCGCCGGTCGATTCATCTCAGAGCGTGCACCATGCGGTCAAGCACCATCGTTTTATAACGCGTCTTACCCAGCAACCCCCAAGCGTGCTCTATCGTAAAGAATCGGGCAATCGGATGTCGGCGCGATTGGCGCAGGCCGGGCATCATCCGCAAGTCGTGACCGGGTTGAGGCAGGTAAGCGGAGAGCCGGTTTCGGCGCAGGCGAGTCAAAATCCGTTTTTCAAGGGATCCGTTGAAAGGGGTTTTGCGGGCCGGTCGGTCGCTCAGGCCGGCGTGTCATACGATACGAAAACGAATTCCGGGGCGCCCGAATT
>RPPU01000821.1 GCA_003819975.1 Desulfobacteraceae bacterium | reverse complement strand
TGGCTTGATCCGGATGAACGCGGGCCTCTTTGCCTGCCATTACTTCCACCCGGCCCTTGAAAGACCGGACCACGGCCAGGGGATCGAAACCGATCGTACTGTAGCGCTCCAACCGTTTATCACTGTCGGCGCTCTCCAGTAAAAACGAATAAGCTTCATCTCGGATTTTCAAATAAAGCGAAACCGGAGTTTCCAGGTCTCCTGAAAATTCCTCATAGATCCAGAGCATATTGCCCCGCCCGGCCAGATGTTCGCATTCCGTCAATGAGGGTCGCAAAGTCAAAAGAAAACCTCCTAAAAATAAAAACCGCTAATATACGCGAATCGACGCTAATGAAATCAAAAAAAACCTATTTTTATATATTCGCGTTTATTCGCGGTTTGCCAATCTCCTGCTTTTATCGGTATTTATTCGCGTGCATTCGCAGTTTATCAATCTCTTGCTTTTATTAGTGTTTATTCGCGTGCATTCGCGGTTCCCAAAAAAAAACCGCGGGGTCATTGTTAAGGGCCCCGCGGTTTGACAACAAAAAAGATATTATAAAATCAAAGCAGGCGAGCACCCTCTTTCCGGGAGCGGCGCCAACCCCAGCTATGGTTTACCAAAAAATGATGCGAGTCGATCTTCATGCAAGTATCTATATATAGAAACAATATCGATGTCAAGGAATTAATTCAAAAAAAATATCTTGACAAATTTTCACCTCCCGTACTAAAAACAGGTCTAACTCCTTGAAATAAAAGAAAACTGTTTTTTATATGAACATTATCTTGATCGGTTATCGATGCAGCGGCAAAACCGCGGTAGGCAAAATCCTGGCCCAAAAGCTCAAACGTCAGTTTGTGGACCTGGATGAAGCCATTGAAGCCCTGACCGGGTCCGACATCAAAGGGTTGGTCTCCCGGAAAGGTTGGGGCTATTTCCGTCAGATTGAACGCCAAATGATCCAGACCCTGACCCGGAGCGACAATCTGGTTCTGGCCACGGGCGGCGGCGTGGTCATGGAGCCGATGAATGTCAAAGATCTCAAAGCCAATGGGTTGCTTGTCTATCTGGAAGCAGATGCCAAGGTCCTGACCCAACGCATGCAAAACGATCAGATCAGCGGCCATATCCGGCCCGCGCTTACGGATAATGCCGACCCGGTTAAAGAAATCGAAGCGGTCTTAAAGGAAAGAACCCCTTTTTACTTGAATGCCGGCGATTTTATTGTCAATACCTCCGACCGGTCCCCGGAAGAGGTTGCGCAAACGGTTATGAATCACGAAAAAATGGAACCCTTCAAGCAAACCTAAGAGGAAAGATCGATGCCGGGTAATTCATTTGGACAAATTTTTAAAATCACCACCTTTGGTGAATCTCACGGCCCGGGCCTTGGAGTGACCATTGACGGTTGCCCCTCCCGCATCAAGCTATGCAGTGCCGATTTTGAATCAGCCATGAACCGACGCCGTCCCGGCCGCCAAATCTATGATAGCCCTCGTCAGGAACCGGACCGGGTCGAAATCCTTTCGGGCGTTTTCGAGGACCAAACCACCGGCGCGCCCATAACCCTTTATATTCAAAACCAGGATGCGGAGAGCATGCCTTACGAAATTTTACGCCGATTATTCCGGCCCGGGCATGCCGATTACGCCTATTTTAAAAAATACGGGCATTTTGATTTTCGCGGCGGCGGCCGCTCCTCGGCCCGGGAAACAACCGCGCGGGTCGCGGCCGGGGTGGTGGCCCAAAAGGTTCTTTCTCCGCTTGGGGTTGAAATTGAGGCTTACAGTCTGGAAATCGGCAATATCCGCGCTGAAAAATTGGACCTGGCCTATGCCCAACAAAACCCGTTTTATTTCCCTGACCCGGAGTTGAATGAAAAAGTCGAGCAAGCTTTGCAACAGGTCAAGGAAAAGGGCGATTCTGTGGGCGGGATTGTGGAAGCCAGGGTTCAGGGTTGCCCGGCCGGGCTGG
>RPPU01000820.1 GCA_003819975.1 Desulfobacteraceae bacterium | reverse complement strand
CTTCACTGGGCGTATGACCGTGGCGGCGCAACAGGTTGTACTGGGCTTCCATGGTCCCGGCCAGACAACCCATCAAGACGCCGCGTTCGCCGGTCAGGTCGCTAAATACTTCTTTTTCAAAGGACGTTGCGAACAGATAGCCGGAGCCGATGGCGATGCCCATGGCCAAGGTCCGTTCGCGGGCCCGGCCGGTCGCGTCTTGAAAAATACCAAAGCTCGAGTTGATGCCGCTGCCGTCCAGGAAGTTGGTCCGTACGGTGCGGCCGGAACCTTTGGGCGCGACCAGAATGACGTCGATATTGGGCGGGGGCACGATGCCGGTCTGGTCTTTATATACAATGGAAAAACCGTGGGAAAAATAAAGGGCATCGCCCGGTTTTAAGCATTTTTTAATACTCGGCCAGGTGGCCATTTGGCCGGCGTCCGAAAGCAGATAGAGAATGATGGTGCCTTTTTGGGCCGCCTCCTCCAGGGAGAAAAGGGTTTTGCCCGGCACAAAGCCGTCGTTCAAAGCCTTATTCCAGTAAAAAGATTCGCTCTCGCGCTGGCCGACAATGACCGGAAAACCGTTGTCGCGCAGGTTCAGGGCCTGTCCCGGGCCTTGGCTGCCGTAGCCCAAAACGGCGATGGTTTCATTTTTCAATATTTCCTTGGCTTTTTTAAGCGGGAATTCCTCGGAAGTGATGACTTCTTCAATGGTGCCGCCAAAATCGATTTTTGACATATGATGATGTAACCCCCTTATATTTGTTATATTTATTATTACTCAGGAAGCCGGAATTCAGTAGTCCGAATTCAGAATAACCCGAGAATTAATAGCGGACCAAGAGAACATCCGCGGCAAAGGATAGTGCCCAGGCGGTGACGCATGGAGTGGGGCGAAAATGATTCGCTCTATCTAAGTAGTGCATCGCTGTTAAACCCTTTGTGCCCTTTGCGTCCTTTGCGGTGAATGGATTCGTATCTCCTATTTCTTTTCGCGCGCCAGGGCAATGGCGCCGGTTCTGGCCATTTCTTTAATGCCCATGGGTTTTAAAAGGTTTATAAAAGCGTCGTTTTTTTCTTTATCGCCGGTGATCTCGATCGTGTAATAGTCGGCGTTGGTATCCACGACCCGAGCCCGGAATATGTCCACCATGCGTAAAATTTCGGCGCGATCCTCGGCTTTGGCGCGGACCTTGACCAGGGCCATTTCGGCTTGAACAAAGGGCGTGCCGGTAAAATCGAGCACTTTAATGATATTGATCAGTTTATTTAACTGCTTTTTAGTCTGCTCCAAAATGGATAGATTGCCGCGCGTGACCAAGGTGATGCGCGACACCAGGGGATCGGCCGTTTCCGCCACGCACAGGCTTTCGATGTTGAAGCCCCGGCCGCTGAAGAGCCCCGCGATCCGGGAAAGTACTCCCGGCTCATTATCCACCAGGATGGAGAGGATGTAGGTTTTGCCTTCGGATTTAGTCATGATGGGATGTGTCTTTCGTTTAGAAAAGTTTTTGTCAAAAGGAACCAAGGGATCAAGGGATCGAGGGTCCAAGGGTTAAGGAAATCTTGAATAGGAGGTCTTTGAAAGAAACCGGCATTATTCGTTTTTTTCTTTAAATCGTTTTTTATATATTTTTTTCTATTCACCCTTGACCCCTTGGGCCCTCGAACGTAGAGACATAAAATCGTCTCTACGGACCCCTTGAACCCTTTCTTTTTGATCCCTTTCTGCTTACACCAGCAACATCTCCGTAATCGGTCGGCCGGCCGGTACCATGGGGTAAACGCACTCCTCCCGTTCCACTCTGAAATCCATGATCACGGTCTGAGGCGTTGCCAGGGCTTGTTTTGTGACTGCTTCCACTTCATCGGGGCGGGTGGCCCGCAAACCCACGGCGCCGTAAGCCTCGGCCAGTTTTACAAAGTCCGGGCTGTGGTCCATGGTCGTGCAGGAATAACAACGTTTGTAAAATAAT
>RPPU01000819.1 GCA_003819975.1 Desulfobacteraceae bacterium | reverse complement strand
ATTACGACCGCCGAGAACTGGATCTTTCGCGGTTTATTCATTGCCATAACGATTGCTTGCATCTTTGCTGTTAATCGGCTAATGAATCCGTTTCGGACTGAATTCCCTTATTTCTCGCAAACCGTCGAATCCTGGATGGCCCGTATAACAATCGCTCAACAGAGTTCCGAGCCAAAGCATGTTGCTTGGAGTCAATCGGAGATCCGCGACATAATTCGCGCCATGGTCACTAAAATTTTAGGGTTGAATGAATTTAACTATACTTGGCGATTCAATGAGGATCTCGGGATTGAATAAGATCGAAAGATTCATTTTGTCTTTCGACTGCGATAATATCTAAGCGGGATCACGATGGCGAAAAAGGGAATCATATACATGGCCGCGACCATGGGTTCGAGCGGGCCGAAAAATTGGGATGAAAAAACGATCACCAGGACATTATTCATATTGCCCAGCATCACGGCGCCGGCCAATTGATTTTCCAATGAACTTTTCCAAAAAAATAAAATTCCAATAATGCAATAAAGCGCTCCCAACACCAATGCCGCGGCCGTTGCCGTCAGAATAATGCCGGGATCTTTTCGGAAAAAAGGCGCATAGCGGTAAAAAACCCCCAGATTGATGAGTGCAAAAAGTCCAAGCGAAACCGGGAACCGCCATTGCACCAAAGGCGCGAGCAGTTTAGGAGCCAGACGTCGCAGCGCTTCCACAAGGATAATGGGAACAAAGATCACCAAGGCCAACATGCGCAGCATGGCAAAAAAAGAAATATTCACCTGCCGGGCGGCGATGATCTTGATCAAGAGCGGCAAGGTAAAAGGCGCCAGCACCGACGTGATCACAACCACGACCAGGACCAGGGAGTTGTTGCCCCGCACCAGGGTTGAAATAAAGGGCGCCACAACCCCGGTGGAAACACCCGTTAAAAGCAAAGCGGAAAAAGCATAGGCCGGGGCAAGGTTGTCGAAAAGATAAAAAAGGATCACCGGCAAAACAGACAGTTTCAGCACCGTAAAAGCCAGGATGGGCCGACCGTTTCCGAAGAGCGTTTTGCGGACATCGCTCAATTCGATGGAAAGATAACTGAGAAAAAAATTGGCCATGACGCCGTAGACCGGGAATCCCCGGAACAACGAACCGAAATCGGGGAAAAAAATCGCGGCTGCCATTGAAAAAATGACAATGGCCACCAGCATCAGATCGTTAAAACGAAACAGTGTTTGCATGAAGATCCGGTCCTTCGTTAGTTAAATGCGTCCCTTTATCGTCCATTGTATAAATCAAGATGAATGGTACGACAAGTGAATAAATACCGGAAAAGTTCCGGGTCGCCTCAATGCGGATCATAAGGAATGCCGGGCTAAAAGAATTAGATGGGAAAAAAGAAGACCCATGGCATGCTTTTTAAAAAAGTTTTCAGGAAATGTGCGCGCATTCAGTAACCCGCTTTCGGCCGTATAAAAACCTTGGTAACCTCGGCGGCTATGGAATCCATCAACATGAACGGGAACATCAAAAGCCAGTCGTAAAGACCGAGTGGGACGGTATTGAAAACGGGTTGCAGCATGGGAACATAGATGGCCGTCAACACGATCAGCGCCGATCCGGCGGTCGCCCAGAGCATCCATCGATTCGATAAAATTCCGATGGAGAGCAGGGAGAAGAACTGGCTTCGCGCGGTAAAAGCTCTGAAAAGTTCGGAAAAGCAAAGTGTGCAAAAAGCGATGGTCTGAGCGTGGGCGGGGTCGTTCGGGTATATTCGCCGCGCAAGAGCAAAAACCGTTAAAACGGCCGCGGTCATGACGACCGCCTGCACCACCGTACCGATTTGCATGGTACGATTAATAACCGGTTCATCCGTAGGCCGTGGCGGTCGTTTCATGATATTCGGTTCGCCTTTTTCCAATCCCAGGGCCAATGCCGGCGCGCCGTCACTTACGAGATTCAGCATCAAAAGTTGCACGGGT
>RPPU01000818.1 GCA_003819975.1 Desulfobacteraceae bacterium | reverse complement strand
TCGAAACAGGAGCCCTAAAGATGAAAAATCAGAAAATCCATGTCAAGCCCAGCCGCATGGCCTCTTTGATTGGCGTTATAGTCGGGTTCGCTTTTTTAATCTTCGGCATTGTATTTTTCATTATCCTGTTGCAAGAAGAGAGCACGGTTGGCGTTCTTTTCATGATTTTTTGGATGTTTATTGTGGGGACCATCATCTTCTTTAATTTTTATAACCTGATCAAGCACAAAGATGTTATCGATATTGAAACCGAAAGCCTGCCCGCGGATGAAAATGCCGAGTTGGATTTTGATGCCAAATTACGAAAATTGGAAAGCCTGAAAAAAGATGGGCTCGTTAACGAGCAGGAGTACGGCAAAAAACGGGATGAGATATTGAATCAAAAATGGTAAACATTGCAATTTAAAATAAATTTGGAGGAAAAAATGAAAATAATGGGTTTGTGCATGGGGTTGTGCGCTGTTTTGTTATTCGGCATGGGTGCGGTTCAAGCCGAGCAAATCGAAACGCTTCTGGGTTTTTCAACGGACTTCGACAAGGGCGAGATCACGATCGAAGTCGCGGGTTCCGGATGCACCCAAGCAAAGGATTTTCGGTTTGAATTCAAAGACAATGTATTGACGGTTTTCCGCAAACAAAGAGACGCCTGCAAAGCCATGCCGCGAAAAACCAGTTTTACGTTCAAATTAGGGGATCTCGGGATCGGTCCGCACAAGCGATTTCGGATGGCGAACCCGTTTGTGGTGAATCATAATCTCACGAATTTATAGAAAAATGGCACGGATCGCATTGTTCCGCATCGCGCGCGGACAAAAAGAGAAGCCGTTCAAATCCCTCCTGTTCCCTATCACAAAGGGAGGAACTTTTCGCCATATTTTTCTTTCAATGGAAGAATTTGGATTCGGGCTAAAGGGGATGCATTGATTGAAGGAAATCTGCTTGCCCGCTTACCAGTCTGCCGCATAAACATAAGCGCTCGTGAAGAAATAATCCCGCGGATAAACCAGGTAAGCGGTCAAAGTGTATTGACGGCCGGGTTTGAGAGCCTTGTAGTTGTCGTTTTTGATTCCAGATAGGATATAGAAAGGGCCGGAACGCGACATGTCGATCAGTTCAAGCAACGAACCTTTTTTTAATTTTTTGTTTTCGGCCCATGATAAAATAAACCATGGCTCCCAAAAAAGGCACCAGAATAACGGTGATCAACCAAATCATTTTGGCATGGCCTTGAAAGTCGCTCCTTAAGATATCGATAAACGCGAGCAGCCAAGGAAGACAAAAGATGAGGACGATCAATAATTCCAATATTCCGATCATTCAATTTTATTCCTTTCAGTCGGGTTGCGAGCTTTTAAATGATTCCATTCTATATGAAATAGCCGCATTATTCAATCCGAATGATTTCTATGACGTTTTATGGCAAACCGCCAATCAAAGAGCGCCGATGCCGAAACGGAATTCAATCGGAGGCTGCGGACCGGGCATGCTCTTTGAAATCTCGCAAACCGATCCATAAACTCACGAAAGCCAGAACACAGCAGAGGCCGGAAACGAGCCCGATCGTTTTAATGCCGCCGGAATTCCAGATATGACTGCCGAAAAAAATACCGCAGATTCGGCCTATACCGGAGGTAGCCAAGTTCAAAGCCATCATGGTGGCACGGGCTTGAGGCAGAATTTCAGTGCTTATGGCCATGGAAGTCACGATAGAAAACTCCGTAGTCAAAAAAATGAAAAAGAGCATGATCAGGGCCACGGTTAAATTGGTCGAAATAAACGGCAGCAGAAAATAGCCGAGCGTGGTCAGAGCCAACCCGAGCAAGAGGGACCGCCGCAGACCCAACCGGTCCGACAGCGTAGCGGTTATCAACTCTCCCAAAAGTTCGGCGCCGCCGATCACGCCGGTGCTCAAACCGATGGCGATTACTTTTAAAGCAAAAGCCTGCTCAAACCAGACGCCGTAAACCACAAATAGGT
>RPPU01000817.1 GCA_003819975.1 Desulfobacteraceae bacterium | reverse complement strand
GAAAAAAAATGGCTTTGAGCGGAGCCGAGCCCGGCGACACGTCCGGCACTTCCCCATGACTCCAGGTGCCGTGGATGCGGAACCCTTCCGGCCAACGTCTGAGGGCGATCCGGTCATCGCAGAGTATTTCCGCTTTGGGTTTCATTAATTTTACGATCGTGGACTTGCCTGCGCCCGAATGGCCCACAAAAAGAAGTCCCTGGTCCTCGAGGATCAGACCGGCGGCATGCACGTAGCCGCCCTGTTTCCGGGCCAAGACCTGGGACAGCAGAATTAAGTCGGTTGGAAAGAGCGTCAAGGCGTTTAAATCCCCCCTGAGAAAAGCTTCTTCGTTGGGATGGTAGATCCGGCCGTGGGAATAATCCCGGTCGAAAACAGCGACTTGATGCACCTGGTTTTCATTGCTCCCGGGCGAAAAACCGACATAAATCCAAGTCCCGCCTTTGCGGTAAACGGCCCAGGGCGGTTTTCGATAAATCGCCCGCCCTAAATCCTGCTCGCGCAAAGGAGGTAAAGAGAAATGGTGTCTTATGGAAATCGTTTCGGCTCCGGGTCCCGGTACCTCAAAATTTTTAAATTTGATCTGAAAGGATGTATCCAGGATCGGCAAATCGCTATCCACCTGGATCGTAATCCCGGCACTCTCAAAAAAACGGCGATGATTTTTTTTCCAGTTTTCTTCGAATTTTTTCTTCTCTTCAGCCACGGCGCACAAATACTCCACCTTAGCTTCATACCGTCCGTGCTCCAGATAACCGAACACCGGGCACCAGCGGCACGCTTCCCGAAGCCGGCAAGTGCCGCAGTGCTTTTGATACTCTTCGCCGCCCCTAACTCGATCCATCAACGACGGAATAAAAATCTCCCAGGCTGCGTCAAACGCACCCTGGCGGAGGTCATAGCAAAGAGCGGGATCCCGGACAAATGCGCAAAAGCTCATTTGCCCGTACGGATTTACATGAAAGCCGCGCCGCTCCCGGATACAGGCGGCGAAAAGCCGGTCATCGGCTTCACCCTGTGAGCGACATTCGGGCGCATAACTCCTCACGAAGGATTCCTCAAAGGATAGATCGGGTTGATCGAGCGCAATGACCTCCGCGGGAGCAAGCCGCTGACGAACGATTTCTCTATTGACTTTTGGATCGCCCGCGGCCGACAGATAAAGCCAGGCGACCCCGATTCTCCAAAAAGGAGAGAGTGTTTTAGCCAGCTCGATCATCTTTTTGAGTTGATGGAAGTTGTCCTTCATGGGAATAATTTGAACGATAAAACCCGCGCCCGCTTCCTTTAGGTAATGAAAACCCCGCAGGCTAGCCTCAAAGGAGCCCGGGTTACGGGTGATATGGTCATGGACCTCTTGGCCGGCCCCATAAAGGGAGACCATCTTCGCCCCTTTTCTTCTGAGCAACCCGGCGATTTTCGGGGTGATCAAGGTGCCGTTGGTGTTCAAGGTGTATGCAAAGGAATCATGGGTTAGATAGTCGAAGATGTCGAGGAAATCCGGTCGAAACATAGGCTCGCCGCCCGAAATGAACCATTTCCGGCAGCCCATTTTTTTGGCCTCATCGGCCACTCGGGTTATTTCGTCAAAACGAAGTTCCTTTTTCCGTTCAACCGAATCCGGCGGGATCCGAACCCAGCAGTGACGACAATGATTGTTGCAGGCATAGGTGAGATCGAGACTCCCTTCAAAAGGGAGGCGCGGAAAACGCTGCACCTCTTTTAAGGTAACATATTCATTCATCCTTTTGGGACCTCTTCCGCCATTTCACGGACGCGCGTGATCAATCGCTTGACCTGTTCCATGCCGATATTGGTAAAACCGCCGATCAACACAGCCAAGGCGCCTAAATAAATGCAGCTTTATATCTTAAAACAGATTGAGGGATCCCTCAAGCTTTTCCTTGGGCGTTCGAACCGCGGCATTGTTCTTGCAGATTTATGTTTAAAAGAATTTATGACGATAATAGTTATAGAAT
>RPPU01000816.1 GCA_003819975.1 Desulfobacteraceae bacterium | reverse complement strand
GGCGGGGTCTTTTACATGATGAAGGGTCATGCTGCTCACGATGAGGTCGAAATTCCCCGGGAGGAGATCTCCTTTATCCAGATCCGCCAGGAGCGTGACGACATGGTCGAGCTTATAGTGGTCGATTTTGCGATTCAGGATTTCCAGCATCCCCCTGGCGCTGTCGATGCCGGTGATGGCGCGGACAAGCGGCTGCAACCGGAGGGTCACAAGCCCGGTGCCGCAGCCGAAATCCATGGCATCCATGGCCGGGGAGAGCGGAAGCGCCTTTTTAAGCGCCTCGGCCACATCCTCTGCCAGTCTGGTTCTGGCAGGATTTTCATCCCAGCTTGCCGCCTCTTTGTCAAAGTCCCTCTTTTCCTGGGGCATGGTTTGTCCTTCCTCTCATGGTTCAGGTTCCGATATGATTCCGGTGGCCAACACCGGACAATCGGCTTCTTGGCACATATCCTACATACGCCGGGATCAAAGTCAACAGCTGCTGAATAGATGCGGAAAGACGGGGGGACAGGTGTCCGGCATGGGGGCTCATCCCAATGGAATCTAACGATTATATATAATTTTTAAGATAATTATATGTTGACATATTTGCGCCACGGAAATAAAGTCGGCGCTTAAATAAAATCCCCCCTAAAAGTGAGGAGTGTCTTATGTTTGGACTTGGCGCCGGAGAGCTTTTTATCATTTTGCTGATCATCATCTTCGTTTTCGGTCTTGGGAAACTGCCGAATGTCGGAGCCGATCTCGTGAGAACCGTCAAGAATTTCAAGAAGGCTGCTACGGATAAGGGCGAATCGGACAAGACCGTAAAAAAAGTGACCGCTAAGGAGGATTCGGACAAGGATGAGGTGTAACTTTATTTGAAAGACGTATCCATATTAGGGAGTTAGCCCATATTATTTTAATCCTTCGGGTGCTTCGTGAACTTAAAGGTAAGTCTTCATGTGAAACCGCTGGGTACATGAGGCATGTGAAGCAGGAAAAGAGAGGAATGAGAGGGGAAAATGAAGAGAACATCTGTACTGTTGGCGTCGGGAATTTTTATGGTCTTGCTCTTCTTGCAGTTTTCATGCGTCTCAAAAAAAGAGGCGGGTAAGGAGAAGACGGCCGGTATCGAGCAGAAAGCAGCCAAGGATGAGGAAAAGGCGGCCCAGGCGGAAGAAAAAGCCGCAAAGACGGAAGAAAAAGCCGGGGAAGCCACCGCCAAGGAAGCCGCAAAGACCGAAGAAAAAGGCGCCGGTGCGGAAACGGCCGCTGAAGAGGGGAAGCTTTTGGCGGATATCCACAAGGCTGCCGGGAATCAATGCAGCGACTGCCATGCGGAAAATCCCCCCTCCCAGGCGGTTCCGACGGAAACCTGTATGGGGTGTCATGAAGACTATAATGAAAGTGCCGCTTCCTATATCGACCCCCATTCCGCCCACGTGGAATTCACGGACTGCGGGGATTGTCATCATGTCCATAAGGAATCCGAAAACCAGTGCCTTAGCTGCCACACCTTTAATTTGAAAGCGCCATGAGGAAAAACACCTAACAGGTGATCAACGCGTAAAAAAAAGGGCGGGCCATCTTTTTACCGGCGACATTGTTTGCCGGGAAAGCAGGCCCGCCCTTTTTTTATGGGAAAAGGGGGGCCGGGTGTTTGCGCAGAATGTCAATAAATTTGCGCGAATTGCCAATGCCATAAATGTAAAATAATGTAAAGTATGCTCAATTAATATGTTGTATTTCTTGGTGTTCGGTGGTAGAGCGATATCATTCTATAATTCCTTTCTTGTTGGACTGGCTTTAGGGCCGAGGAAAAAATAAACTATCCCAGAATAATGTAGAAAAATTTGTCGGAATGAAGTATAAAATCTTTATGTTAACTGATCGGAGCAACACTATGATGTAGAGGATTATAAGGTATGGAAAAGCACAGCCCAGGCCCTTCGGGGCAGTGGGCGGAGACGGTTTATGGCCGAAATAGTTGGCCTCCTT
>RPPU01000815.1 GCA_003819975.1 Desulfobacteraceae bacterium | reverse complement strand
GCCCATTGCCGCGGTGGTCTTGGCGGCGCTTAAGAAAGCCGGGCGCCGGGAAAAAATAATGGCTAATGCGGCCGAACGCGCCACGCTCCTGGAAATGACCAAATTGGAACGTTTTACCGGCGTGGTCGGCACCATCGGCAATATCGCCGTTTATATCGGCCTTTTCGGCACGGTCTTGGGAATCGTCCGCTCTTTTCACAGTGTCGCCCAGGTCGGCTCCGGCGGCATCGCCGTGGTCATCGGCGGCGTGGCCGAAGCCTTGATCTGCACGGCCGCCGGACTGTCCGTGGCCATACCCTCGGTTGTGGCTTATAATTATTTCACCCGCCGCGTGGAAGGTTTTGTCACCGACATGGAATACTGTGCTTCCGAGGCCGTCGATTTATTGACGGAAAAAGAATAATGGGTACGAGTCTCTCGATCCTATCGAGTTTATGCTCAAATATTATGAAGAACTCGGGATTCTTGCGGGATCTATAAAATAAAAATCGCTCTGCGTCCCTCTGCGACCTTTGCGGTTAAATTTTCTTCCCATATGAGGATAAACATGAAACGCACAAAAAAACCCACCAAAGTCATGGCCGAAATCAACATCACGCCGTTCACCGATGTGGTGCTGGTGCTCTTGATTATTTTCATGATCGCCACCCCTATGCTGCTGCAACCCGGCATCAAAGTGGAACTTCCCAAAGCCCGGGCCGCGCAAACCAATACGGATAAAAACATCAGCATTACGGTCGGATCCGATAATACTATTTACCTGGACGACCAGCGCATCGAACTGAACAAGTTGAGACAAGAAATCAGCTTGCGGCTCGCTAATAAACCCGACCTGGCCGTCATGGTCAAAGGGGACAAAGAGGTCCATTACGACACGATCGTTAAAGTGGTGGATGCGGCCAAACTGGCCGGCGCCAAAAAATTCGCCTTGGGCGTTGAATTGAAAAACGGGCCGTTCGGTTTTTATAACCCCGGTTCGGATAAGAAAGAGTAGAGGATATCTCAAAAAGAGCATTTTTAAAATGAGTAAACAGATATGGACTGCATTTTCTATGATCACCCGGTTCGTTTTAAGATTTTTGAGATATCCTGAATTTAAATCGGAGTGCCCCAAATGATAAATTCCTCTTTGAATGTGGACTCCCGCAAAATAGCGGCGCTGACCCTGGC
Source organism: Desulfobacteraceae bacterium (assembly GCA_003819975.1). The sequence continues at coordinate 813 of RPPU01000815.1, read as the reverse complement.
GGTTTCGCTGGTTATTCATCTGGTTCTTTTCTTGATTTTTTCCCGGATTCCGGCCGTTAGCAGCATCATGGTTCAAGACATCGCTTTCCAGGACGTGGCCGATCCGCCGGAAAGGAGCATTCCGCGGCCGCGGCCCATGGCCGACCAGGAATTAACCAAAATGGACGACCTCAAAGCTGTCGCCGATTTCAAACCCAATGAGAGAATCACGCCACCGCCTCCTTCCGGTCCAATCAAAACGGATGCAAGCGCGGAGCGAGTTACCGCGGCCATGTTTGCCGGGCAATCGGATGACGGCCGGATCAGCGGCGAAAGCATTTCCGTTCCGATCGTGCCGGCCGTGCAGATGGTCGCCTATCATCCCAATGTTGCGCAGTGGAATCCGAAGGACATCGGCAATATCGCCGCGGATTTCTCCACGCCCCAGACCTATCTGGATATGGTTAAAATTAAAATCGAAAGATACAAGGAATATCCCGAATCGGCCCGGTCCCGACACATTGAAGGAACCGCCACGGTCCGGTTTATTTTGACGCTCAACGGAGAGGTCAGGGATGTCCGGATTGTTAGAAGTTCGAAAAACACTCTTTTGGATGAAGCCGCGATTAAGGCGCTTCAGGAAGCGGCCCCTTTTCCCAAGCCGCCGTCGCAGCTTTTTAAGAACGATATCCCGCTCCAAATCGATATCGTGTTCGAATTAACGTAATGTTTTTTTCCTGAAGAACATAGGATCAAAAAACATAAATTCCGGCCAACCGGAACAGACGTTCCAGTGAAAATCACCGGAATAAATCCGTATAACAATAATTGGCT
>RPPU01000814.1 GCA_003819975.1 Desulfobacteraceae bacterium | reverse complement strand
GGTGAGACCAATGAAGTCTCTGCCTAAAGGCAGGACTCCAAAAAATAATATGTCCAAAAAAACAAAAATCATTATTATTGTCGTCGCGGTCGTTTTAATTTTAGGCGGGTTATTCGCCTGGCAGACCTGGCAATGGCAGGGAAAGATTGGCGGTCTGAAAAATTACGTAGTTTCCCTCTTTTCCGGGGAAAAGGCGGAAGAATTACCGGCCAATATCAAAGAGGCCTATGAAAAATTGAAGACTGACGCGACAAATATTGACGCCTATTTGGCCTTGGCTTCCTGGAAAAGGGAAAAAGGGGATATTGTTGAGGCAATAAAACTTTATGAGGCGGCGCTCGAAATCAGGCCGACCGATACCCTGCTTTTGGGAAACGTGGCTGAACTTTACACAAGAAACGGCCAATACGACAAATCCGAGGCGGCTTATCTGAAAATTATTGATACGAATCCGAAATGGCTCTCCGCTTACCGGAGCTTGGTTGATCTTTATCATTATCAGTTGCCGGATAAGCGGGCCGAGATACCCGGGATTTTGGAGAAAGGCATAAAAAATAATCCGGAAATTGAAGCCGAGTTTGCCGGGCAGCTGGCGGTTTATTATAAAGAATTCGGTCCGAAAGAAGAGGCAATTAAATGGTATGAAAAATTAATAAAACTCTCGCCGGACAACGAAACGGCAAAGAAGGATTTGGAAGAATTGAAGAAGCAATAAAAAAATTTTAATTATAAATTTTAAAAATTATGAAGAAAGTTATCTTTTTAGTAGCGTTTTCGCTTATCCTGCCTTGCCTTCCCGTAAGCGCGGTTGCCGCAACACTCGCGGTCACAAACACCGGCGCGCCGCAGGTTTATTTTTATCCTTCCGAGTTTGACCGGCTGACCATGGATTTTACCGTGGCGCGGACCGACGGAACGGCCGATACGCTCCGGGCACTGACCTTGGCTAACGAAGGAACGGCCCGTAATATTTACGAAATTTCCAAGGTCGTGGTCTGGGCCGACGCCGGTCCGGCAGGTTTCCAAGGAATGGAAGTTGATGAAAAACTGGGCGAGGCAATCAGAACGGAAATCGGCGAATATTGGTATCTGGCGGATTTATCGAAGGCGGTTCCGGCCTCGGGCCTGCGCCTTTTTGTGAGTATTGAAACCGCTTCAAGATCGGCGATTACGTCGCAAAAAACCGTGCATATGAAAATTCCGGGTTTGCTTGACGGCGGGACGATCGGCCAATTTGATATCGGCGACACTGGTTTATTTTTAGGCTCGGCAATGGGTCCGGCTGAAACTTTGATTAATCCGAACTATCAGACAATTTTGACCTCCTCAACCGATGTCAGCGCGCCGAAAACTTTGGTTCTTGATCCTGACGACGGGGCAACAATCTCCACGACAACTTATAAAATCAGCGGAATTTCCCGCGACCAGGGCGGCTCAACCCCGGCTTCGGTGAAAATTTCCATTGCTCCGGTCGGCGGGGCTGATAATTGGGTTGATGTGACAGGCATCGGAGCGAATTATTCAACTTGGGAATATAACTGGACGGCGATTGCGAATGGTTCATATGTTATCAAAGTTTATGGCACCGACTGGATTGGAAATACTGAAGCGCCGGGCGAGGGAATCCGGGTGACGGTTGATCAGACAGCTCTGATTTCGCCTTCGGCAAGTTTGTCCACGGTCGAGGCGGCTCCAACTACGCTTCTGGCCGACGGTATGGCTAAAGCCAGCGTGACCGTGACCGTAAAAAATTGTGCCGGCAATCCACTGTCCGGGAAAACCGTTTCCTTAACTTCAAGCCGGACAGCCGACAAAATTACGGCGGTCAAAGACACAACCGGCACGGACGGAATTGCCACTTTTGAAATAAGCTCAAGCGAGGCCGGGAGCTCGGTTTTGACCGCGGTTGCCTCAAATATTTCTCTAAACCAGAAACCGACAATTAATTTCAGCGCCGCATCTTTAGCCGCGGGCGACTTGATCCG
>RPPU01000813.1 GCA_003819975.1 Desulfobacteraceae bacterium | reverse complement strand
CCAGGTCATCGGCCGGTAATCGCCGACTTCGCTTTACAACCAGGCCCAATCCAGCATGGAAATCGAAGGCGGATTCAATGCCATGGATTCGCTTGGATTTATCAACATCAATGCCTTGCGTCTCAAGGCCCATAACGTGGTCTTGAGAAAAATAATGCCGTATCAATGGCGGGAAAGAAATCCGTGGGAGAGCTGATGGCTCAACAAGTTTCAACGCAAGTCTCTCTTTGCTTGTAGGGGTTCAAAATTTTGAACCCCTACCTCGACAAAACGATCAAGGCGCATTGTGAAAAAACATGAAACTCTGGCAAAAAAATTATAAACTCAACAAACAGATCGAGGCATTCACCGTGAGCGCGGATCCGGTTCTCGATCTGCAACTCATCCAATACGATTGCCTGGCTTCCATGGCCCATGCCCGCATGTTGCGGAAAATCGGCATCCTGTCGCAAACCCAGCTCGATCTTTTGCTGAAGGAGCTCAAACACATTATTGCGCTCGATCAAAAAGGAAAATTCAAAATTTCCCAAGCGGATGAAGATTGCCATACCGCCATTGAAAATCATCTGGTCAAAACCTGCGGTCCCGCCGGTAAAATGATCCACACCTTCCGCTCGCGTAATGACCAGGTTCTGACCGCTTTGCGTCTGCTTTACAAAGTGCGTTTGCAAACGATCGATGCGCTGTTGGTGCAAACCAATCAAACCATCGCAGCTTTTAAAAAGAAAAACAGCCGCACACCGCTGCCGGGCTTTACCCATACCCGCAAAGCCATGCCCTCCTCGATCGGCCTTTGGGCCGACAGTATTCGGGACGCCCTGCGGGACGATCAAAAAATTTTGAAAGCGACCTTGGACCTGATCGATCAATCTCCACTGGGCACGGGCGCCGGTTACGGCATTCCCTATAAGATCGACCGGGCTTATACTCAAAAGCTCATGGGTTTCGGGCGTGTGCAAAAAAATCCTATTTACGCCCAGAACAGTCGGGGCAAGTTCGAAGCGTTCATGTTAAGCGCTTTATCCATGATCCTGTTCGACATCAACAAGACTTGTACGGACCTGATTTTTTTCACTTTGCCCGAGTTCGGCTTTTTTCAATTGCCGGACGAATTTCTGACCGGCAGTTCGATCATGCCGCAGAAAAAGAATCCGGATGTATTGGAGCTCTTGCGCGGTCATTATCATGCGCTCCTGGCTTATGAAATCCAGGTGAAAAACAGCACGGTCAATCTGATTTCCGGTTATCATCGCGATATGCAACTGACCAAAGAACCGATTTTAAAGGGTTTAACCCTGATCATCACGAGCTTACGGATTTTTGAACTTGTGTTTCAAAACCTGCAAGTGGATAAAACCCGTTGTAGCCAAGCCATGACTTCCGAACTTTTTGCAACCCAAAAAGCGTATGACCTGGTCAGCCAAGGCCTGCCCTTCCGCGAGGCGTATCAAAAAGTGGCTAAGGAATTCTTTAGGAGCAATGAATAAACTTTATGCTTATTAAATTTAAATATTCTTTTAAACTTTGTGTCTTTCTGTCTTCGTGGTGAAAATTATTCTTCTCAAATGAGGTTATGACGTGAACATCCACTCCCCAACCGCCAAACTGATCCTCGATGACGGCACCCGATTCGAAGGCCAAATCTTCGGCGCGACGCAACCCGTGTGCGGCGAAGTCGTCTTCAACACCGGCATGGTCGGATATCCCGAGACCCTGACCGACCCCTCCTACAACGGCCAGATTCTGGTATTGACCTACCCTTTGATCGGCAATTACGGCATTCCCGGCCGGGAACGCGACGATCAATTGCTGGCCTATTTCGAGTCGGAACGGGTTCATATCCGCGCTTTGATCGTCGCCGATTATTCGGAACACTATTCCCACTGGAACGCCAAACAATCCCTGAGCGCTTGGATGGTTCAGGACAAGATTCCGGGCCTGACCGGCATCGATACCCGGGCCCTGACCAAAAAACTGCGTCACCAAGGCACCAT
>RPPU01000812.1 GCA_003819975.1 Desulfobacteraceae bacterium | reverse complement strand
GTTCCAGAGCACGTTGCCGCGGACGATATTTATATCGGCGGGGACATCCCCCTGAAGCGGTGATTTTCCATAGTATACGATTAATCCGGCGCGGGAGGTCCCGCCTACGTCGTGCAAAACATTGTCTTCTATCCGCACGCGATAGGACCAGCCTTTGAGTTGAATACCGTAATTGATCGCCTCGGAGGCATTGGCGGGGCAATGATGAATGTAATTGCGTTCGATGACCGTGTCCCAAACAATGTCGCGATTCGGGTAGCCCCAATAAAGGCCGGAATTGGAACAATGGGCGATTTCGCTGTCGCGCAACACGATATTGTGGGCTCGTTGATTGAAGATCGTGATGCCCGAGCCGCTCACGTGATGAATATGGAGGCGTTCAAAGGTAATATGGTCCGATGGACGGCCCTGCAGCTTGATGCCGTCAATGGCGCCTCCGGGCGGGACCGTGGAAGTGATTTCAAGATTGCGCAGGGTCAAATACCGGCAGTTGCTGATCTGGATCACATTGGCGCCGGTTGAGGTGCCCCGGATCAGAGCCCCGTCTTCACCTTCGATGATGACCGGTTCAGCCGCGGTCGCTTCGATATCGGTGAGATTCAAATTGCCCAATTCGTAAACGCCGGGGCTCAGGATAATGGTGTCGCCGGGAATGACATTGCTTATCGCGTTTTGCAATTCAGAGACATTGGCCGCCCGGATCGTGCGGGCCGCCAAAACTGAACCCGGCATGATGGAAAAACCGGCCGTAAAAAAAACCAGCGCGTAAGCCAAAATTGCGGGACATTTTTTCACCCGGTATAAAAATTCCATATAAAACTCCTGTTATCATTACTCGAAAAGGTCCGTATTTTCATCCAAAACTCCCGCGGTCTTGCCTAAAAAAAATTCAGGCAACGGAAAACCCGCTTTAAAAAATCACTCTATTGCGGTCACCATCGATAAAAACATCGACCCCGTCAACTTGATCTATACTTCAAGACGGTTTAAAACTATATTTTCATTGAATATCCGGCGTGAAACATGCGCTTTAGGAGTAAAAACCCATAAACGGAATGTCAACTTATGGAATTTCTGACCGTCTTTTTGAGTTGTTTTTCGGCTTTTTTCGGGGCTGTGCTTTTTTTGGGCATCCGGCACGGCAACCGCAAACAAAATATATGGCTGGCCGTTTTTTGTATCGGGCTCGGCGGGACCATCTTACGGTCTTATATGCTGTTTAGCGGGCATTATCTCCGGTTTCCCTTGTTCGTGGAGACGCTCGATACCGCGCGCTATCTCCTCTGTCCGGCCCTTTATTTTTATATCCGGACCGCCGCGGACAACCGGTTTCGTTTACGGAAATACGATTTGGCGCACTTGATTCCGCCGCTGCTCAATACGGCCGAAAGACTGCACGCGCATGCGCTGGAAAGCGCCCGGGCGGCTCATTATCTCACGCAATGGCTGAACGGCACCCTGTCCGGTCCGGCGTTTTGGGGCGACAGGGTCCCGCGGATCGTTTTTTTTGTTTATTTCTGCGCTTTCACTTTTTTATGCGCCCGGTATTATTTGAAAAACCGGACGCAAATCGAGCAGACTTCTCATTTCGGCCGATATTATTCCGCCTGGATCGCTCTCTACCTCTTGATGACGATTTTATTGGTCATCCTTTGGGGGGTGTGCTTGGTCCTATTGGTATTGAACGGGTCTTTTCTTCCGGCTTTTCAAATCTTATTTTTTTCGATCGCCGGCGCGCTTTTAATTTGGCTTCTAAAACTATTCAGCCGCCCCGAGATCCTTTACCGCGCCCGGCCGGTCAAATCCGATAAAAAATATCCCGCTTCCGGCCTGAACGACCATGAAGCAGACCAATGCTACGCACGTTTGAGGGAACTCATGGAAAAGGAAGAGGAATACCTGAACCCGGATCTGAATCTGCAGGAACTGGCCGGGAAATTAAACATCCACAAAAATTACTTGTCCCAGATCATCAACGAGAAAACCGGCCGGACT
>RPPU01000811.1 GCA_003819975.1 Desulfobacteraceae bacterium | reverse complement strand
TTTGGCCGGGTTGGAAGGCAGCGGCCAGGAGCTGTTTTTACGCCTGGCAGCCGGTTTGGTTGCGCCTGAAAAGGGTTGCATTCAAATCAACCGGGAGGAGTTAACCGGCCGGGAACATCCGGCGTTTCAAAAACACGGAGTTGCCTTTATTCCTTCGGCCCGGCTGGAAGAGGGCCTGATTCCGGAGCTTTCGATCAGCGAGCATTTTGCTTTAAAACAAAAATCTTTTTTTCTATCCGCAAACCGGGCGCAGCAGGCTTCAAGGGAAAAGATCGACCAATTCCGCATTGTCGGGCAACCGGGATCCCCGGCCGAATCTCTTTCCGGCGGTAATCAACAGCGTTTGTTGCTGGCGCTTTTGCCCGCGACGACCCGTTTGCTTTTGCTGGAGAACCCGACGCGCGGATTGGATTTGGAATCGGTGCAATGGGTTTGGCGGCAATTGATTGCTTTTGCCCTTCAGGGCGCCACCATTGTTTTTTCTTCTCCTGAATTGGATGAAATCATGCAGGTTGCCACCCGGATCCTGGTTTTTTTCAACGGAACCCTGGTGAAGGATGTAAAAACGAATGAAACTTGCTTGGCGGAGATCGGGGAGGCGATTGCGGGGAAAGGATAAAATAAGGCTGAAGGCTAAAGGCTGAAGGATGAAGGACCGTAAAAACGCGACAACGTAGGGGCGCACGGCGTGCGCCCGGATGAACGAACGTGTGAAGGTGGAAACGAAAAACAGGCAGCTGAAGACCGGTGACTGATGACTGTTTTAATCCGTAACCCGCTAAACCCGTAACCGAATAATCGTATCAACAATGAACAGTAATTTCATGGGCATAAAAGAAAAAATATTACCACAAGTTATTAAGGTTACGACTATATTAACGGTAGTGATCGGCCTAACCTTGCTTATTTTATGGTTGGGCGGCGCACCACCGCTCCGAACGCTTTTTTATTTGTGGCAAGGTTCCCTGGGATCCTGGAGCAAAGTCAGTCAGGTGGTCACCGCCTGGATTCCTCTGGTCTTGTGTTGTTGCGGTCTGCTCTTCAGCTTTCGGATCGGGTTGTGGAATATCGGCGTGGAAGGCCAGATCATGGCCGGAGCGATTTTCGCCACGGCAGTGCTGCGTTTGGGCTTGAACGGCGCTGATCCCGTTATGATGATTGGTTCGGCTTTTATGGCCGGTATCCTGGGCGGAGCGCTTTGGGCGATTATGGCCGGATTGCTCAAGACCAAAGCCGGAGTCAATGAGATCTTTTCCGGTTTGGGCATGAATTTTGTGGCCATGGGGGTTTCCCTTTGGCTGATTTTCGGGCCTTGGAAAAGGGAAGGTATTGCTTCCATGAGCGGGACCGAACCTTTTCCGAATACGCTCTGGTTGTCAACTGTTTTCAATGTGCGGCTTTCCCATTGGGGGTTGCTGCTGGTTTTGGCCGGTTTGATCGTAACGGTCCTGATTCTGGGCCGCACGCACTTGGGTCTGGCCCTTAAAGCGATCGGCAATAATCCCCGGGCCGCCTTGTTGCACGGTCTGAAGCCGAATCGGTATATGCTTTATGCCATTGGCTTGGCCGGTGGTTTTGCGGGTGTGGCCGGTGCTTTTCAGGTGGTCGGGGTCTATCATCGCCTGATCCCTTCCATTTCGAGCAATTACGGCTATCTGGCTTTGCTGGTGGTGATGTTGGCCGATTACCGGGTTTGGAGCACACCCATTTTGGCGTTTTTTTTCGCCTGTTTAAACGTGGGCAGCATTCAACTGCCCATGATGCTGCAACTGGATTCTTCCCTGAGCGGGATCATCCAAGGCGTGGTTCTGCTGGCCACGCTTTTCGTGTACGGTTGGCAGAAGAAGAAAAGGATGAAGGCCGAATAAAAGTGACTAAAGTTGTAAAGTGACTAAAGTGCCTAAAGTCAAAATCAATCACCAGTCACTTGTTGCCATTCGTTAGTCGCCAGTCATCATCTCCAAAAAACTTTAGGCACTTTAGATCACTTTTAATTT
>RPPU01000810.1 GCA_003819975.1 Desulfobacteraceae bacterium | reverse complement strand
CGGTCATGGACCCGTCGCCGATGACCGCCACGACCTTGCTCTTCTCTCCTTTCAGGGCTTTGGCCGTGGAAATGCCCAACCCGGCCGAGATGGAAGTGCTGCTATGCCCCGTATCGAAGGTATCATAAGGACTTTCATTACGCTTGGGAAACCCGCTGATGCCGCCATAGGCCCGCAGGGTCTCGAAACGGTCGCGCCGGCCGGTCAGGAGTTTGTGGGCATAACTCTGATGGCCCACATCCCAAATAATCTTGTCCGCGGGCATATTAAAAACATAATGCAGGGCCATGGTCAACTCCACCACGCCCAGACTGGGCGCAAGGTGACCGCCGGTCCTGGACACGGTTTCAATGATCTTTTGGCGAAGTTCCTGAGCCAGGATCTCCATTTCCGCCAGGTTGAGTTTTTTCAACTCGGCCGGGCCGTCGATTTTATTTAAATAGGTATATTCCAATTTCGGATTCATTACTTTTTTCTCTCAATGATATAATTCGCCAAGTGCCGCAAGGGTTCGGCGCCCGGGCCGAAAGGGTCCAGGGCCGTGATGGCCCGGGCAATCAACTCTTTTTTAAGTTTTTTTGATTGCTCCAGCCCGACCACCGCGGGGTAGGTGATTTTGTTCTTGCGGGCGTCGCCGCCCGTTCCTTTACCCATGAGCTTGCTGTCGCCTTCCACATCCAGAATATCGTCGGCGATTTGAAAAGCCAAGCCGATCGATTCGCCGTAAGCGGTCAGAGCCCGAATGTGCGCCTCGCTGCCGCCCCCCAGAATGGCGCCCGCGGCGACCGCCGCCGTGATCAGGGCGCCGGTTTTGCGGGTGTGCAGAAACTGAAGCAATTCCGGGTCCACTTTTTTGCCGGTGTATTCGATGTCGACGGTCTGTCCCCCGACCATGCCTTGATACCCGGCCGCCCCGGCGATCAAACCCATGGTCCGCAAAAGCGCCTGCGCCGGAATAGAATCGGGCAATACCGTCTCGGTCATCAACCGGAAGGCTTCGGTCAAAAGCCCGTCTCCGGCCAGCAAAGCCATGGCTTCGCCGAAAACTTTGTGGTTGGTGGGCTGACCGCGCCGCAAATCGTCATTATCCATGGCCGGCAGGTCGTCATGGATCAGGGAGTAGGTATGAATCAGTTCCAGGCTGCAGGCCACCGGCAGCAAAACCCGGCTTTGGCCGCCGACCGCTTCCGCCCCGGCCAGGCAGAGGATCGGCCGCAAACGCTTGCCCCCGGCAAAGAGGCTGTAATGCATGGCCCGGATGACCGTGGCGGCCGGCCCTTGGGGCTGCGGAAAAAAATCCTTCAGCGCCTGGTCGACCCACTGCTGCTTTTCTTTTAAATAGGCTTTAAAATCCATTATGCCGACTCCTCCTGATCCGGTTCTTCAAAAGGCCGCTCCGCATAACGATTTTGGCCTTCCTTCACCAGAATGGCCACCTTTTGTTCCGCCTCTTCCAGTTTTTTAGAGCAGAACTGGGCCAGATTCATGCCCTCTTCGAATTCTTTCAGGGAATCTTCCAGGGAAAGCTCGCCTTTTTCAAGATTTTCAACGATCGTTTCCAGTTTTTGCATGGCTTGTTCGAATTTTTTCTCGGTCATGACTGTTGCCTCATTGGTCAAGTCCTAATTTAAAGTTGTCACTTTTTTTAAGTTATTATCCACTTTGACTGATCTCTTTTGGATTGCGCGGACGCGTCACACGAGGGCTCCTGCCCTGGTCCGCGCTTTCAAAGCGGCGACGCGTCGCCGCAATCCAAAAGTTCTTCATTCTTCCGGATTATGGCTCCTGACTACAGGATATCTTAAAAATCAAAAATTGAGCGTTGCAACGATTAAAAAAGCCTTAAATTGCAGGATCATTTTTTCAAAATAGTATTTTTGAGATATCCTCTACTCAATTCCCATCAATGTCCGCGATCTGCTCGCTCAACTCAATAAAGTGCAAAGGATCCACGGCCGTGCGGTTGACGCGCACTCCGAAATGCAAATGCGGCCCGGTGG
>RPPU01000809.1 GCA_003819975.1 Desulfobacteraceae bacterium | reverse complement strand
GGATTAGTTATTTTGTTTTGAATCCGTAAAGTTGCGTTAGACGAGCAAAGTGTCATAAAATCCATCTTAATCCAATTATTGTCGACCAAAACGTAGGGGGTTGAGTTGCCAAGTAAAACTGATCTGCTGATATAATTTGATTTTTGCGATTTTTTAATGGTAACGGTAACCCCCGCAGCCGTTATTGAACCATCGCTCGTTAATTGTGCTGTGATACGTGAGCCCTTTACTTCGAACTGAGCATTAATATTCCCGTCATATCTTTGAATTGGGGATCCATTTTGATCATAGATGTTAATAAAATCATATCTGGCTTCTGTTACGCCCACGACCGTAACCGTCAAATCGGTTGCTCCCGGAATTTCAAGAATCTGGCTGCGATTTTCATTGTTGCCGTAGGGCCCGGTAGTCCATTCCGTAATAGCTTGCGAGGAAACCGCCGGCAATGAGAACAAACTGATGATAGTTAAAAGAAGAGCAATTTTTAATTTCATGTTTCTGAATCCTCCGTTTTTTAAAAAAAATGATATAAATTTACATAAAAACCTATCCCATTAATCCAACAATCTAAAACCTGAAATTTTTCTTAAATAAGCAGTTTGTAAATCGTCTTTTGCCTGTCACCCCCTTTTCTTATGCCCTCTTTTTTCTGAACAACCTTCCGGGTCGTAAGCGCCCCAAGATTTTGCCTTGTACTCGAAACAACCATCGCCAGAGGTCTCAATTTGTTCGCACCGGTCTATCCTGATTTTCATCAAATCCATGATCGTACCCGGACAATTACCCTTGTCCGAAAACCGCACACGATGCCGGACTTTAGCAATAGGGGCAGCCGGCTCCGTAGGCACGCTTATTACGTCTCTACGCCGGTCCGCCCCTATCTTGCTTTTATTTACTGATAACTGACCATCAGCGTCAGCCCGGAAAAAGCCCTATAAGCATAGATGCCGATATAGCAAAAGCTTTCCGTGCTCACGCTCGTCACGGTGCAGGTTTCCACATTGGTGCTCTTGGCCGAGCGATACTGATAGCTGGAAGTCGTGGGCTTGGCGCCGATCTTCAAATAAAGATCGGCGTCGCCGCTCCCGCCCGAAGTTTTGACCACCAGGTTTTTGGCGCCGGCCGGAACCTTAATTTTGTAATAAAGCCATTGCCTGCTGCTCGCGGACAGCCCGGAAAGGGTTTGCCCATTGTTCAGTATGGTTACGCCGTCCGCGGATTTGGCTGTGTAATTCTGGTTGAGTTGATCGGCCGCGACATTGGCATAGGCCTTGTTGACCGGCGTAAAAACATACCCCGCCAGAGTCGGCTTCACGGTCCCGTTCCAGCCCTTGGTGACGCCGGAAGTGTATTGACCTGAGGCATTGGTTTTGGGATTGCCGGGCAAACCGCTCATAACTACATTGGCCAGGGGCTGGCCGTTATAGGTCACGCTGCCCGAGACCTGATAGGTCTGAAGGGCCTGAATAAAAGCCGGAGGATTGATGATTTTGGCGCCTTCGGCAGTCACATAAGCCGTACTGAACAAAAGGGCCTTCATCTGCTCGCCGGTCAGCTCGGGCCGGATCTGCCAGCCCATGGCCAACACGCCGGTAACATAGGGAATACCCCAACTTAAGCCGCCTAATCCGTCATACTGATAACCGAATAGGGACCAATTGGCGTGTTCAGCACTGGTACGATAAGAACAGGGCGCCAGAATTTTGGAAGGGTTAATGGGAGGGGAATTCCAATAAGGATTGCTCGGCCATCCCGGTTTGCATGAGGCAACATCTTCCAGATTAACAGGATTATAATAGCAAGCGCCGATAAAACCGTATTCATTGCTGCAATCCAGCACCATGATCCCGGCTGCCACGGCCCGCTCATAAGCAGCCTTCCATAAATCCTGGTTCTTTGGAAAAAGGGAGACAGCGCTTGGGGCGGCCGAAATGGAGACCACTCGGATTTTACTTAAAGCCGGCAGGGTTTTGTTCTTTTCCACGATCCAATCCAGGGCCTGGGC